>VGCQ01000040.1 GCA_016870055.1 Alphaproteobacteria bacterium
GCCGTGACCGAGACCAGCTCGAGGGCGACGGTCATGCCGCACCCCGCATCTCGGCCGCGGCCATTTCCGGCGTCATGCCGAGATAGGCTTCGAGCACGCGTGGGTCGCCGTGGATCTCCCGGGCCGGGCCTTCGGCGAGCTTGCGGCCCTGGTCGAGCACGATCACCCGATGGCAGAGGTTGGTGATGAACTCGACATTGTGCTCGACGATCAGAAAGGTCTCGCCGGCGCGGTTCAGGGTCGCCAGCGCCACCTCGATCTCGCGGATGCGGCTGGGATTGACGCCCGCCACCGGCTCGTCGAGCAGCACGATCTTGGGATGCGGCATCAGGGCGGCGGCGAGCGCCACCAGCTTCTTCTGGCCGTACGAGAGGATGCCGGTCTCGACCTCGTAGTAGCGTTGCAACCCGATCAGCTCGACCAGCTCGCGGGCGCGCGCCTCGGCCTGCTCGACGGCCGTCCGGTAGCGCCTGGTGCGCAGGAACTCGTCGATCCAAGTGGCGGCATCGAATTGCTGAGCGGCGATGGCGAGGTTGTCGCGCAGGCTCAGCCGTTCGTAGATGCGCACGGTCTGGAAGGTGCGCATCAGGCCGGCGCGGGCGATGTGATGGGCCGGCCGGCCGGAGATGTCGAGGCCGTCGAGCACGACCCGCCCGCCATCGCGCTTCTGGAAGCCCGAGATGCAGTCGATGGCCGTACTCTTGCCCGACCCGTTGGGGCCGATCAGGCCGGTGATGCTGCCGGCCTCGACGGCGAACGACACGCCGTCCAGCGCATGCACGCCGGCATAGGCCTTGCGCAGGTCGCCGACCTCGAGCAGGGCGCTCATCGCAGCCACTCGCGCAGGCGGGCAAGCTGGCGCTCGCGCAGCCATCCGGCCACGCCCGACGGCATGACGAACATGGCGACCACCAGGATCACGCCGTAGATGATCATGCGCAGGTCGGCCGAGAAGCGCAGCAGCTCGGGCAACGCCGACAGCGCCACGCCGGCGGCGATCACGCCCCAGAAGCTGCCGGCGCCGCCGATGATCACGATGATCAGGAAGGTCTGCATGTAGTAGAAGTCGAGGAACAGCGGATCGACGATGCCGAGGTGGAAGGTGTAGACGCCGCCCGCGGCACCGGTGACGGCGGCGCTGATGGCGAAGGCCGCGAGCTTGTAGGGCATGGGCGAGATGCCCTGGGCGCGCACCAGAGGTTCGTTCTGCTTGATGGCGACCAGCGTGCGGCCGATTCGCGAGCTGCACAGCGCGTAAAGGAAGGCGAGCATGGCCATCGAAAAGGCCCAGGCGACCCAGTAGAACTGGCCGGTGGTGGCGAAGGCGTAGCCGAAGGCCGACGGCTTGGGGAGGTTGGGGATGCCGAGCGGTCCGCGCGTCAGCTCGACCCAGTCTCGCGCGATCAGCGTGACCAGAAGCGCGAAGGTGAGCGTCATGATGACGAAGGCGTGGCGGTTGGTGCGCAAGGTCGGATAGCCGATGACCAGCGCCACGGCGGCGTTGAGCAAGGCGGCCCACAGCACGCCCCACCAGAAATTACCACCGAAGGTGACCACGGTGAGCGCCGTCACGTAGCCGCCGATGCCCCAAAAGCCGAGTTGGGCGAAGGACAGCAGCCCGGTGAAGCCGTAGATCAAGTTCAGCGCCGCCGCTGCGACGGTGAAGACCAGCGCCGAGATGCCGATGCCGACGATGTAGTTCGACGCAGTGAGCAGCGGCAGCGCGGCCAAGGCCAGCGCGGCCAGGAGCGCCAGGGCGAGCTTCATCCGACGCGCATGCCCCCGCGCTTGAAGAGACCATCGGGCCGCACGAACAGCACGGCGATCATGATCAGGAACACCGCGGCTTCCTGCCAGACGATCTCGAAGAAGCCGCCGATCCAGCTCTCGATCAGGCCGAGCGCCACCGCCGCCACGATGGCGCCGGGGATGTTGCCCAGCCCGCCGATGATGACCAGCGCGAAGGCCTTGAAGATCAGGAACTGGCCCATGTAGGGCGTGACCAGCTGGATCGGCGCGATCGCCGCCCCGGCGAGGCCGCACAGGCCAGCCGCCAGGACCACGGCATTGCGCGCCACGACGCGCGGCCGGATGCCGACCATCAGGGCGGCCTCGCGGTTCTGGGCGATGGCGCGCATGGCGCGGCCGAACTGGGTATGGCGCAGCACGGCGTAGAGGCCGGCGAAGGCCGCCACGGCAGCGGCCGCGCCGATGATGCGCGTCCAGGTGATGCGAATCGAGCCGATCGAGACGCCGTCGAACCCGTACTGACTGTCGACCATGCGCGGCGTCGCGGTGAACAAGTACTGCATCACATGGATCAGGATGATCGACAATCCGAGGGTGATCAGGATGCTGCGCTCGAACTCGTCGGGCTTGAGTCGTGCCAGCAGCACTTCGTAGATCGCGAGTCCGGCCAGCATGACAGCGAGGATCGCGACGGTGAGCGCCGGCCAGTAGAGCAAGCCGAGCACCGGCAGGGCGAAGGTCATGGCGAAAGCGCCCAGCATCAGAAGTTCGCCGTGGGCGAAATTGATGATTTCCATGACGCCGAAGATCAGCGACAGACCGACCGCGATCAGGGCGTAGAGCAGGCCGAGCGCGATGCCGTTCAAGGTGAGCTGCAGAAGATAGACGGCGTCGACGGTCATCGTACCCGCGGCATTGCAAATCCCGGACCATCGGGGCAGGGGCGACCCGCCGGCTCGCGATCCGTTGACAGCTAAGCGGGAATCCTGCGAACGTGCAACTATCGTGACGATGTACCGATATTCGGAACACTCTGCGATACGCCGTCCGGCCGCGCCGCGGCTGCGCGTCGGCCGCGGCGCGGCCAAGCGGGCCGGCGGCTCGCAGTCGCTCGAGCGCGGCCTCGACATCCTCGAGGCGATCGAAGCGGAGAACGGCGACGTTGGCGTGCGCGAGCTGGCGCGGCGGCTCGACCTCAGCCCGTCGATCGTGCAGCGTCTGGTGAGTTCGCTCGCCGCACGCGGCTATATCGAGAAGAGCAGCGAGACCGCCCGCTACCGGCTGGGCCATCGCGCCATGATCCTGGGCGCCAGCGGCGAGCGCGGAGTCGACTATGCCGTCACCGCCCGGCGGGAGCTCGACCGACTGGCGCGCGACTATCATCTGAACGGCTTCGTCTCGGTGCTGCGCGGCGGGCGGGCGATCTACCTGCTGGCGGTCCAGGCCGACGGGCCGGTCGCGATCAAGGTGAGCCTGGGGAGCGAAATGCCGCTGCACAGCACCGCCGCCGGCAAGGTGTTGCTGGCGGCCCTGGACGACGGCGAGGCGCGCAAGCTTCTGGGCCACCGCAAGCTCCCGGCCATCACGCCGTGCACGATTACTGACCCGACGATACTGGTGTCCTCGCTGGCCAAGGTGCGTCGCCAGGGCTTCGCCACCGTTGTCGAGGAGAACATCCCAGGCGTGCTGTCGGTCGGCGCCCCGATCCGCGATCGTTCGGGCGCCGTGGTGGCGGCGTTGAGCGTGGCCTTTGCCAAGTATCTCGATGGCGGGCTGACGCTGGCGGGCGTCGAGCCTCTGGTGACGGCGGCGGCGCTGAGGATCTCGCGGACCCTGGGGTCGGGAGAGCTTGGCACGCCGCCTGCAATGCGATTGACTTCAATCGGGGAGCGCTACGGAGGGAAACGATGAAGCTGAAGATTCTGGTGGCGGCTGCGGTCGCCGGCGTTTGGGGTGTGGGCGCGGCCATGGCGCAGCAACCGCCCATCGTGATCGGCGTGTCGACGCCGCAGACCGGCGTCGCGGCGGTGGCGTCGGAATGGGAAATGTGGGGCGTCAATCTCGCGGTCGAGGAGATCAACGCCGCGGGCGGCCTGCTCGGCCGCAAGGTCGAGCTGATGGTGCTCGACAACAAGTGCAATCCGTCGGAAGGCGTCAACGTCGCCAACAAGCTGGTCGAGGCCAAGGTGGTGGCGATCGAGGGCGCACACTGCAGCTCGGCCCATCTCGCCAGCATGAAGATCGTGGCCGATGCCAAGATCCCGATGGTGACCGGCATCGCCTCGAACCCGCAGATCACCGCGCTCGCCGGGCCCGGCCGCAACGAGTACTCGTTCCGCATCAGCCCGTCCGACAGCGCCATGATGGAGGCGCTCGGCATCTATCTCGGCAACAAGAAGGTGTTCAAGACGGTGGCGATCGTCGGCGAGGACACCGACTTCGGCCGCGGCGGCGCCGACGCCTTCAAGGCGGTCGCCGAAAAGGCGGGCGTCACGGTGGTGTCGACCGACTACCATCCGCAGAACAATCCGGACTTCACCAGCATCCTGACGCGCCTGCAGCAGCGTCGGCCGGACGCCATCGGCGCCTTCCAGGTCGGCGGCGACCAGATCAACTTCCTGCGTCAGGCCATGCAGCTCGGCGTGCGCATCCCCTACACCGGCCGCATCGAGCTGGGCGGGCGCAACCAGCCGATCATCGAGGCCGGCGGCATGGAGAAGTCGATCAGCGCCTGGACCTACAACGCCACCATCGACACGCCGTCGAACAAGGCGTTCGTCGAGAAGATCAGGGCCAAGCACAAGTCGGATCCCTACCTGCAGACCTGGGGCGGCTACGACGCCATCCGCGTCATCGCCCAGGCGATCAGGGACTGCAACTGCACCGACGGCGAGAGGATGAAGGACGCCATCAAGAAGATGACGTTCACCAACGTCATGGGCAAGACGGTGACCTTCGACGACAACAATTCCGCCGGTCGCTTCGTCGTCCTGCAGACGGTGCTGGACAAGAAGGTCGCCGTGGCCGACATCGTTGAGGTGAAGTAGCCCGGGGGGTCGTCCCCCGGAACACCGCGGGGGACGGACGACGAATGCAGATCGGTGTCATCGGCCTCGGCCGGATGGGCGGCAACATCGTGCGCCGGCTGACGCGCGCCGGCCATACCTGCGTGGTCTACGACGCCGATCCGGCGCCCGGCGCGGCGCTGGCCAAGGAGGGCGCGACAGCGGCCTCCTCGGTACCGGCGCTGGTCGCGGCGCTGGCCACGCCGCGCACTGTCTGGGCGATGCTGCCCGCCGGCAGGATCACCGAGCAGACGATCGCCCAGCTCGGCGGCCTCATGGCGGCGGGCGACGTCATCATCGATGGCGGCAACACCAACTTCAAAGACGATGCGCGGCGCGCCCGCGAGCTCGCGCCCAAGGGCATCGAGTACCTCGATGTCGGCACCTCGGGCGGCGTGTGGGGCCTGCAGCGCGGCTACTGCCTGATGATCGGCGGCAATACCGACGTCGTGAAGCGCCTCGATCCGATCTTCTCGACGCTGGCGCCTGGGCTGGGCTCGATCGAGCGCACCACGGAACGGGTCGGCGAGAAGCGGCTCGATCCGCGCGCCGAGCAGGGCTACTTGCACGCCGGTCCGGTCGGCGCCGGCCACTTCGTCAAGATGATCCACAACGGCATCGAGTACGGCATGATGCAGGCCTTCGCCGAAGGCTTCGACATCATGCGCCATCGCGCTTCGGAGAAGCTGCCGGCCGACGAGCGCTACGACCTCAACCTGGCGGATATCGCCGAGGTGTGGCGGCGCGGCAGCGTCGTGACCTCGTGGCTGCTCGACCTGACGGCGAGCGCGCTCGCCAAGGACGCGCACCTCGAAGGGTTCTCGGGCCGCGTCGAGGACAGCGGCGAGGGCCGCTGGACGATCGAGGCGGCGATCGAGGAGGCGGTGCCGGCCGACGTGCTGGCGGCCTCGCTGTTCGTGCGTTTCCGCTCGCGCCAGGATCATACCTTCGCCGAAAAGGTGCTGTCGGCGATGCGGCTGGGCTTCGGCGGCCACGTCGAGGCGCCGAAGAAGTAGCAGCGGGAGAAGCACGATGCGCGTTGGTGTTTTCTATTTTCCGACCGACTACGGCATCGATATCGCCGAGCTGGCGCGGGCACTCGAGGATCGCGGCTTCGATTCGCTCTATGTACCCGAGCACACCCACATTCCGCTCAGCCGCAAATCGCCGTTTCCCGGCGGCGGCGAGCTGCCCAAGCGCTACGCCCATACCCACGACCCGTTCGTCGCACTTTCTTTCGCGGCGGCAGCGACCAAGAAGCTCACGGTCGGCACGGGCATCCTGCTGGTGCCGCAGCACGAGCCGATCGTGACGGCCAAGGCCATCGCTTCGCTCGATCAGCTCTCGGGCGGCCGCTTCGTGTTCGGCATCGGCGGCGGCTGGAACGTCGACGAGATGGAAAATCACGGCGCGCGCTACGAAACCCGCTTCAAGCAGATGCGCGAGTACGTGCTGGCGATGAAGGAGCTGTGGACCAAGGAGGAGGCCTCGTTCCACGGCGAGTTCGTGAAGTTCGATCCGGTGTGGTCGTGGCCCAAGCCGGTGCAGAAGCCGCATCCGCCGATCATCCTGGGCGGCGAAAGCGACCACACGCTGCGCCGCGTCGTCGACTATTGCGACGGTTGGTTTCCGCGCACTCGCGCTGGCTTCGATGCACCGCAGTCGGTCGCCCGCCTGCATCGCATGGCCGAGCAGAAGGGCCGTGATCCAAGGACCCTCAGCATCATCGTGTTCGGCGCGCCCAACGACGCCAAAGTGCTGGAGGACTACCGGAAGGCCGGCATCGACGGCGCCCTGCTGGCGATTCCCGACAAGAGTCGCGACGACATCCTGAGCTATCTCGATCGGATCGCGCCGCTCGCCAAGGTGGCTGCAGCATGACCGTCGCCGTCGGCCTCGGCCTGATGGAGTTTCCGTTCGCCGGCGCCGGCGACTACTGGCGATGGGTCGATCTGTGCGAGGCGGGCGGCGTCGATTCCCTGTGGCAGACCGACCGGCTGGTCAGCCGCCAGCCGATCCTGGAATGCATGGCGGCGATGGCGGCCTTGGCCGGCCGCACACGCCGGCTGCGCTTCGGCATGAATGTCGTGTCGTTGGCGCTGCGCGATCCGGTGTTGCTGGCCAAGCAGTGCGCCACGATCGACGTCTTGTCCGAGGGCCGCTTGCTGCCGGCGTTCGGCATCGGCAGCCCGTTGGGGCCGGAATGGCAGGCGCTCGACATCAACACCAAGACGCGCGGCCGGCGCACCGACGAGGCGCTGGAGATCATCGCCCGGCTGTGGCGCGAGGACAGTGTCGACTTCGACGGCCGGCACTATCGCCTGAGGGCCGCGTCGATCTCGCCCAAGCCGGTACAGCCCGACCTGCCGATGTGGATCGGCGGCTCGTCCGAGGCGGCGATTCGGCGGACGGCGCGCTACGGCACGGGTTGGCAGTCGGGCACCGAGTTGCCCGACGTCGTGGCCAAGGTCGTCGCCGCCATCAAGCAGGCCGCGGCCGAGGCCGGGCGCACGATCGACGAGGACCATTACGGCGCGGCCTTCCCGTTCTACTTCGGTAGCCGTTCCGACCCCGTGGTAGCGACCGCCATGGCGGCCTACGGAAAGCGCACCGGGCGTGATCCCTCCGGCTATTTCGCGATCGGCGACGAGGCGGTGATCCTCGATCGCATCGCCGAGTATGTCGCGGTCGGCGTCGAGAAATTCATCCTGCGTCCGGTCGGGCCGGACGGCGAGGCGATCATCGCCCAGACCGCCAAGCTGATCGACAAGGTGCTGCCGCAGGTCGAGGCGCGGTGGCCGAGGAAGGCGAGGGCAGCATAGGGGGAAACGATGCATATCGGCGCGGCGATGTTCTTCACCGACTACTCGATGACTCCAGGCGAGCTGGGCAAGGCTTTGGAGGAACGCGGTTTCGAATCGGTATGGGCGCCCGAGCACTCGCACATCCCGCTGACGCGCAAGTCGGAATGGCCGGGCGGCGGCGAGCTGCCCAAGAAGTACTACGACGCCATGGACCCGTTCGTGAGCCTGATGGCGGCGGCGGCGGTCACGTCCAAGCTCAAGGTCGGTACCGGCGTCTGCCTGGTCAATCAGCGCGACCCCATCCAGACCGCCAAGGCGGTGGCGTCGATCGACCAGCTCTCCGGCGGCCGCTTCCTGTTCGGCGTCGGCAACGGCTGGAACCAGGACGAGATGGAGAACCACGGCACGGTGTTCGAGTCGCGCCACAAGCTGGTGCGCGAGCGCATCGAGGCGATGAAAGTGATCTGGACCAAGTCCAAGGCCGAGTATCACGGCGACATGGTCGAGTTCGATCCCATGATGGCCTGGCCCAAGCCGGTGCAGAAGCCCCATCCGCCGATCCTGGTCGGCGGCGCCTTTCCGTTCGGCGTGCGCCGGGCGCTGCGCTACGGCGACGGCTGGATGCCGCTGCGCCGGCGCAAGGCCTATGGCGAGGTTCGCGATCTTCTGCCGAAGTTCCGCGAGATGGCCAAGGAGGCCAATCGCGATCTCGCTTCGGTGCCGGTGTCGATCTGGGAATCGAAGGAGGACGAGAGCGAGCTGAAGCGCGACCGCGACGCGGGCGTCGTGCGCGTCATCGTCAGCCTGGAATCGGCCAAGGCCGATGTGATCCTGCCGCAGCTCGATCGCTGGGCGAAGCTCGCGGCAAAGGTGGCGTAGCGCCGCCTTACACCAGCGCCATCACGTCGCGGCGGAAGCGCTGCATCTCGGCCAGCATGGCGTCGACGCTGTTGCCGGCGAAGCCGATGTCCAGGCAGCCGACGCCGGCGTCGCGCAAGGCCCTGATGTCGGCCGCGATCTCGGCCGGCTTGCCCGCGAACAGGCGACGCTCGCCGTCACCGGCTTTGGCCGGGATGCCCTCGCCGTAGCCGGTTACGCGCAAGGTGAGTCCGACCGCGTCGGGCTTGCGGCCTTCCTGCTCGACCATCTTGCGCAGCCGCGCCACCTGGGTCTTGAAGCGCTTGAGGCTGTCCAGCGGATTGGCGGGGTTGGTGCCGATGGGATACCAGGCATCGCCCAGCTTGGCAGTGCGGCGCAGCGCCGGCCCGCTTTCGCCGCCGACCCAGATCGGCGGATAGGGCTTCTGCACCGGCTTGGGCTCGAGCACGATGTTGTCGAAGCGCACGTGCTGGCCGGCAAAGCGCGGCTTGGGCTTGGTCCAGAGCTCGATGAAGGCTGCCAGGTATTCGTCGGTCACCTTGCCACGCTCGGCGAAGTCGGGCGCCTGGATCGCCTGAAACTCCTCCTTCATCCAGCCGGCGCCGATGCCCAAGGTCAGGCGGCCACCCGACAGCACGTCGATGGTCGACAACATCTTGGCGGTCAGTACCGCCGGGCGATGCGGCACCACCATGACCGAGGAGACCAGCCTCAGCCGCTTGGTCTTGGCCGCGATGAAGGCCATCTCGATCAATTGCTCGTGCCGCTCTGCGCGGGCACCGGCGGGGAATTCACCGGTCGAGCTATAGGGGTATTTGGCCTCGATGTCGGTCGGGATCACGACATGGTCGCTGAAGGTGGCGTAATCGAAGCCCATGGCTTCGGCCTCGACGACCAGGCGCACGAGCTGGTCGGTTGCCGCCAGCGGTCCGGCAGTCGGTGCGTTGAAGCCGAATTGCATGTCGCTCTCTCCTGCTATGAGCCCGTCGGTCGGGCCATACTACACGATGCGGCCGGGCGCGATTGCCGCTATCGTCGGGCCGGTAGCGTTGGGCACGAGAAGGGCTTCATGGCTGAGCTTTCGGAGTTGATGGCGGAAGCGGCGCGGCTGCGTGATCGCGGCCATGGCCGGCTGATCTCCTACTCGCGCAAGGTCTTCATTCCGTTGACCAAGCTCTGCCGCGACGTCTGCCACTACTGCACCTTCGCCGAGACGCCGCATGCCGGCCAGCCGGCCTACCTGTCGCGCGACGAGGTGCTGGCGATCGCCCGCGCCGGCAAGGCGGCGGGCTGCACCGAAGCGCTGTTCACGCTGGGCGACAAGCCCGAGCTGCGCTACCGCGCGGCGCGCGAGGCCTTGGCGGCGCTCGGCCACGAAACGACGATTTCCTATCTGGTGGAGATGTGCGGCATGGTGCTGCGCGAGACCGGTCTCCTGCCGCACGCCAATCCCGGCGTCATGACGCGCGAGGAGATCGCCGCTTTGCGTGCGGTCACGGCGAGCCAGGGCATCATGCTGGAATCGACCAGCGAGCGGCTGACCGAAAAGGGCGGGGTGCATTTCGGCTCGCCCGACAAGCATCCGGCGGTGCGTTTGGAGACCATCCGGCTGGCCGGCGAGCTCAAGGTGCCGTTCACCACCGGCATCCTGATCGGCATCGGCGAGACGCGCGACGAGCGCCTGGAGGCGCTGCGCGCGATCGGCGAGCTGCACGCCCGCTACGGCCACATCCAAGAAGTGATCGTCCAGAATTTCCGCGCCAAGTCGGACACCAAGCTCGCCGATGCCGACGAGCCCGACCTCGACGAGCTGTGCTGGACCATCGCCCAGGCCCGCCTGATCCTGGGGCCCGCCATGAACGTCCAGGCGCCGCCCAACCTGTCGCCCGGCGTCTACCAGCGCTTGATCGGCGCCGGCCTGAATGATTGGGGTGGCGTGTCGCCAGTGACGCCCGACCACGTCAATCCCGAGGCGCCGTGGCCCGCGGCCGACGAGTTGGCCCGCCGCAGTGCGGAGATGGGCAAGGTGCTGGTCAATCGGTTGGCGGCCTATCCGGCCTATGTGCGCGACGCCGCGACCTGGCTCGCGCCCGAGGTGGCGACACAAGTGCGGCGGCTGAGCGACGCCGAAGGGCTGGCGCGCGAGGACGACTGGGCGCCGGGCAACACCGAGCCGCCGCCGGCACCGCAGGTGCTGCTGCGCGAGGTCGATCGCGACATCGTGCGCATCGTCGATCGCGCCACCGCCGGCCACCGGCTCGATCATGCCGGGATCGTACGACTGTTCGCGGCGCGCGATGCCGACTATCGCCACGTCACGGGAGCCGCCGATGCGCTGCGCAAGGCGGTGAGCGGCGAGGTCGTGCGTTACGTCGTGAACCGCAACATCAACTACACCAACATCTGCTACTTCCGCTGCCGCTTCTGCGCTTTCTCCAAGGGCCGCACGCACGACGATTTGCGCGGCAAGCCCTACGATCTTGCGCTGGAGGAAGTGGCGCGGCGCGCCGTCGAGGCGTGGGAGCGCGGCGCCACCGAGGTCTGCCTGCAGGGCGGCATCCACCCCGACTATACCGGCGAGACCTACGAAGCGATCTGCCGCGCCATCAAAGAGGCGGTGCCGGGCATGCACATCCATGCCTTTTCGCCGCTCGAAGTGACGCAAGGGGCGGCGACCCTGCAGCGGCCGATCGATTCGTTCCTGGCGGGCCTCAAGGAGGCCGGCCTCGGCACGCTGCCGGGCACGGCGGCCGAGATCCTCGACGACGAGGTCCGCGCCATCATCTGCCCCGACAAGATCGACACCCGGCAGTGGCTGGACGTGCAGCGCGCCGCCCACAAGCTCGGCCTGCGCACGACGTCGACCATCATGTACGGCCATGTCGAGGGGCCGCTGTCGTGGGCGCGGCATCTGCTGGCGCTGCGCGACCTGCAGGCGGAGACCGGCGGCTTCACCGAGTTCGTGCCGTTGCCGTTCGTGCATATGGAGGCGCCGATGTACCGCCAAGGCCTGGCGCGCCGCGGTCCGACCTTCCGCGAGGCGGTGATCATGCATTCGATCGCCCGGCTGGCGCTGCATCCGGCGATTCCCAACATCCAGACCTCGTGGGTCAAGATGGGGCCGGCCGGCGCCGCCATGTGCCTCGATGCCGGCGCCAACGATCTCGGCGGCACGCTGATGAACGAGAGCATCTCGCGTGCCGCCGGCACGCAGCACGGTCAGGAGTTTCCGCCCGAGGAGATGGAGAGGTTGATCCGATCGATCGGCCGCATGCCGCAGCAGCGCACCACGCTCTACGAGCCGGTGGCCGAGGAACGGCGCGCCGCTTCGTTCGGTGCGCCGGAACTGGCGCCGATCGTCTTGACGCCGCCGCGCAAGCGCGTCGCGGCCTGACGTCGTCCGACCGGTGGAGGGCGCAAGATGCTGAGCCAAGCCGACAATGAATTGCTCACCCGAAGCGGTGCCGCGACGCCGATGGGCGGACTGCTTCGGCGCTTCTGGATGCCGGCGCTCCTGTCGGCCGAGCTGCCCGAGCGGGATGGGCCGCCCAAGAAGATCAGGATCATGGGCGAGGACCTTCTGGCCTTCCGTGCCAGCGACGGGCGAGTGGGAATCATCGAGCCGCATTGCCCGCATCGCGGCGCCAACCTCTACTACGGCCGCAACGAGGAATGCGGCATCCGCTGCGCCTTCCACGGCTGGAAGTTCGACGTCGACGGCAATTGCGTCGACCTGCCGACCTCGCCGCCAGAGTCGTCCTACAAGGACACGATCAAGCTGCTCGCCTATCCGACGCGCGAATGGGGCGACATCGTCTGGATCTATATGGGCCCGCGTGAGCACATGCCGGAGCTGCCCCAACTCGAGCTCGGACTGGTCCCTGCCGCGCACCGCTACGTTTCCAAAAAGTGGCAGGACTGCAACTGGGTGCAGAGTCTCGAAGGGGCGATCGACACCGCCCACTTCTCCTTCTTGCACAACATTCCGACCAAGGACGTGTCCACGCGGCTCGACGTGCTCCGACAATCGTCGGCGATCGGCGCGCAGTCGGAGCTCGAGGATCGAATCCGCTGGGTGATGGCCGATCCACGGCCGAAATTCGCCATTCACGGACATGCGTCAGGGCTGGTCATCGGCGCAGCGCGCAAGACCGATGGCACGGACCTCTATTGGCGCCTCTCGCAGTTCCTGATGCCCAACCACGCCCTAGTGCCGGTCGCCTTTCCCGGCGACGTCTATCACGGCCAGACCTGGGTTCCGGTCGACGACACGAATTGCTGGATATTCACCTACAGTTGGCTGCCTGATCGGCCGCTGACCAACGCCGAGCGCACGAAGTACGCGTCGGGGCTCAGCCTGCATGCCGAGGTCGACGAGCAATACGTGCCGGTGCGCAACATCAGGAACGACTACATGATCGACCGCGCCCTGCAGAAGACGTTGAGCTACACCGGTATCAAGGGTGTCAGCGAGCAGGACGCCGCGATCCAGGACAGCCAGGGCGCCATTCAGGACCGCACGCGCGAGCACCTCGGCCCGACCGATATCGGCATCGTCGAGTTCCGCAAGATGATCATGGGCGCGGCGCGCGCCCTGCAGGCCGGCACTCCCCCAAAGGCCCCGTCGGCATCGCGCCGCTATGCGGTCCGTGCCGGCGGCTGGATGGCCGCTCCGGCGAAGGATCTCGCCACCGTGATGACGGAACGATTCGGCCATCGCGATGGCTATGTCGGAACCGAGTACGGTTTCGACAAGTAGGGCGCAAAATCAGCCGGGCGGCGCCGACAGCAGAGCCGGAATGCCGGTTTCCTCGAGGAAGGCGCGGGTGCGCGTGCCGATGGATTGCGGCAGAGCGAGGAACATCGCGAGGTCGACCGGATGGTCGATGTCCATGGCGATGCCGGGTTGACGGACGATCACGGGCTCGATGCCGCAGCGACGCGCTGCGTCGAGGTGCGGGAAGTAGCTGTTGTCGCCGAAGCGCAGCGGCACGGCATCGGGCGGCGAGCAGATCACGGTGTTGGAGCCGAGATCGTCATGTGCCGGCGAGATGGTGAAGGACGGGGCGGGCCGGTGCGCCGCCACGACACGGTCGATTTCCTCGGCCGTCACCGCCGGGATGTCGGCCGGCAGGGTCAGCATGCCGCCCCGGCCCTCGCGGGCAAGCAGGCGCAGGCCTGCGGTGACGCTGCCGGTGTGGCCGTCGCGCGCCCCGTCGGTCACGACGCGGGCGCCCAGCCGTCGGGCGAGCGCCGTCGCTTGTGGATCGAGGGTGACGACCATGATGCCGGCGAGGCTCTTGGCGCCGGCGGCGGCCTCGAGGACTTCGCCCATCATGACCTCGATTAGGGCACGACGTTGGGCCGGCGAGAGCAGCGGCGCCAGCCGCTGCTTGGCGCCGTCCAGTTCCTTGATGGGCACGATCGCCCAGATGTCGTTGGCCGTCACGAAAGCTGGTCGGCGAAGGCAAGAACGGCGCGCGCCAGCGCTTCCTTGTCGGCCGGCGTCGTCATCAGGGTGGGCGCGACATGCACCTTGCCGCGAACGCCCCGGGCGTCGTCGCGATCGACGACGTAGCCGTCGAGCAAGTCGCCGTAGCGCTCGGCCACCGATGCCGACGTCACGGCAAGACCGAGCTCCTGCATCATCTTGGCGGTCGGTCCCTTGACGGCCTTGCCATCGACGATCGGCGACACCGCCACCACCGGCGCGCCGCAGCCCTCGATCGCCGCCCGCAGGCCGGGCACGGCGAGGATCGGCTCGATGCTGATGAAGGGATTGGAGGGGCAGATCACGACGGCGCGCACCCGATCGGCGAGCGCCGTCATCAGTTCGGGTTGTGGGCGCGCGGTCGCGACGCCGTCGAAGGCGAGCTTGCGCACCACCGGCCGGCATTGCTGGCGCACGAAATAGTCCTGGAAGTCGAGCCAGCCGCCGTCGCTCAGCACGCGCGTGCGAACGCGATCGTCGCTCATCGGCCGGATACGATGCTCTATGCCTAGCCGCCGCGTGATGTCGGCCGTCACCTGCGTCAGTGTCTCGCCGGCGTGCCGCCGGCGCGTGCGCTCGACATGCAAGGCGAGGTCGCGGTCGCCCAGGCGAAACCAGTCGGCACCGCCGACCGAGGCGATGGTTGCCATGAACGACCAGGTCTCGTCGCGCCGGCCCCAGCCCTGCTCGATATTGTCGAGGCCGGCCAGAACATAGGTGAGCGTGTCGATGTCGGGCGAGATGTCGAGGCCGAGATGCTCGAAATCGTCGCCGGTGTTGGCCACGATCAGCAGCTCGTCGGGCGGCAGAACCCGGCTCAGCCCGAGCGCGAGCTTGGCCCCGCCGACGCCGCCAGACAGGGCCACGACCAGGCCGCGATTCATCGAAACATGTCCTCGGCGGCCGGCCGCACCAGCTCGGATGCCGGGTTGTCGGGCGCCGTCCAGGCGAGCCCGCGCACCAGCACGGCGGGCTGCGCCTCGTTGCCCTGGCCCTGGACCAGCGACGCCGCCGCCGCGATCTCGTCGGCGAAGCCCGAGATGCTGACCTGCAGCGTGCGGCCGAACAGGTCGGGATTGCCACGCAAGTCGAGCAGGGCGGGCAGCCCGGCGGCGCCGATCGCGATGCCCTGGGTGCCGCGCCGCCAGGCGCGGCCGAAGCTGTCGGTGATGATGACGGCGGGCGGTGCGCCCAACAGCTCGCCCAGCCGTCGGCGCAGCGTGGCGGCGCTGCCGTCCGGATCGGCCGGCAGCAGCAGGGCGCGTTCGACGCCGTCGGTCGGCCCGACATTGGATTGATCGATGCCGGCATTGGCCATGACGAAGCCCAGCCTATGCTCGACGATCAGCACGTTGGGCCGCGAGCGCACGACGCGCACCGATTCCGACAGGATCAGCTCGACCAGCCGCGGATCCTTCTGGACCTCGGCCGCCAGGGCGACGGCGCGGGCCGACGGCTCGACGCTCGCCAGCTCGACGCTGCGGCCTTCGGCCTTGGACACGATCTTTTGCGCCAGTGCCAGCACGTCGCCCGCCTGCGGCTTCAGCCCGGCGCGGGAAAAGCCATCGGCCAGGAGAGCTGCGAGATCGTCGCCCGCCTTGATCATCGGCAGGCCGGGCAGGGCGAAAAGCTCGAGCTTGGCGACGGTCATCCGAAGCGCTTGCGCAGACGCGGCAGGACCTCCGCACCATAGAGATCGAGAAAGCGCGCCTGATCGGGACCGGGAGCGTGGAACACCAAGTGGCGGAAGCCGAGGCCGACATAGTAGCCGATCTTCTCGACATGCTCCTCCGGATCGTTGGACACGATCCAGCGGCTGGCGGCGCGCTCCAACGGCAAGGCGTCGGCCAGGCGCTGCATCTCGACCGGATCCTCGACCGACATCTTCTCCTCGGGCGTCAGCGCCAGCGCCGCCCAATGGCGCGTATCCTCCAGCGCGCGCTGCTTGTCGGTGTCGAACGACACCTTGACCTCGATCATGTGGTCGTAGGGCTGCTTGCGTTCGCCGGCCGCGGCGATGCCCTCGGCGACCTTGGGCAGCAGCGTCTCGGTGTAGAGCTCGCGCTTCTTGCCGCTGGTGCAGATGAAGCCGTCGCCCGTGCGGCCGGCATACTTGGCGACCAGCGCGCCGGCTGCCGCGACGTAGATCGGCACCTCGACGTCGGGCCGGTCGTAGATCGTGGCTTTTTCGGTCTTGTAGTACTCGCCCTCGAAGCTGACGCGCTCGCCGCGCCACAGCGTGCGGATCAGGTTCACCGCCTCGCGCAGGCGGGCGAAGCGCTCCTTGAACTCCGGCCAGGGCTGGCCGGTCGAGGGCACCTCGTTCAGCGATTCGCCGGTGCCGATGCCCAGGACCACCCGGCCCGGGAACATTGAGCCCAAAGTGCCGAAAGCCTGCGCCACGATCGAGGGGTGATAGCGGAAGGTCGGTGTGAGCACGCTGGTCCCGATCACGGCGCGCCCGGTCCGCGCGCCGAGCGCACCCAGCCAGGCCACCGAGTTGGGCGCGTGGCCGTCGACGTGCTTCCAGGGCTGGAAGTGGTCGCTGACGAACACCGATTCGAAGCCGGCGCGCTCGGCATGGACCGAGAAGTCGAGCAGCTTGCCGGGGGCGAATTGTTCGGCCGACGCCTTGTATCCGAGCTTGAGCACGACGATGCTTCCTTGGGTTTCGTAGGGTCAGGCGAAGTCTTAATGGACCAGCACTCCGCTCACAACCGGCCGATGATCGTGGTGGTCATGGGCGTTTCCGGCTGCGGCAAGACGACGGTCGGCGAACTGCTGGCCGCACGGCTGGGCTGGCAGTACCAGGAAGGCGACGCCCTGCATCCGCCCGGGAATGTCGCCAAGATGAGCAGCGGCACGTCCCTCGACGATGCCGACCGGCTGCCATGGTTGCACAAGATCGCCGAGCGGATCGAGAGCTGGCTGCGCAGCGGCGAATCGGGCGTCGTCACCTGTTCGGCCCTGAAGCGGTCCTATCGCGACATCGTCGTGGGCGGCCGGTCCGGGGTGGCGCTGGTCCATCTCAAGGGGCCGCACCACCTGATCGGCAGCCGCATGGCGGCACGCACGGGCCACTTCATGCCGACCACGCTGCTCGCCAACCAGTACGCTGTCTTGGAAGAACCGACACCCGACGAGCGGGCGATCGTCATCGACGTGGCCGCCTCGCCGGCCGACATCGTCGCGGAAATCGTGCGGCGACTGGGTGCTGCGGGCGCGCGCTATTGACAAGTTTTCGAAGCGCGACGAATGATCTTTCCGCCGTTGGCTGGGTCCCAAGAACAAAAAGCACACTGTCGTCAGGGAGGAGCTCATGTTCCGGCATTTTGCGAGCGCCGTCGCACTCGGCGTTGCGATGGCCGTCGTCGCGTCGCCCCTTTGTGCCCAGGATCAGAAGGGCACGCTGGTCTTCGCCGTCGAATCGCTGGGCGCCCAGACGCTCGATCCGATCCTCGAAGGCCGACCCGGCAATGCCGTCTACCAGGCGGTGATGTACGATTCGCTGGTCGGCTTCGATCTCGCCAAGGGTGGCGTCGGGCCGGGAGTCGCCGAGCGGTGGGAGCTGTCGGCCGACGGCCTCACCTGGAGCTTCTTCATCAGACCCAACCAGGTCTTCCACAACGGCGACAAGCTCACCGCCCACGACGTCAAGTTCAGCCTCGAGCGCCAAATGGGGCCGGGTTCGCTCGCCTCGGCGGCGGCCAGCATGCGCCGCACTATCAAGAGCATCGAGGTGGTCGACGACCTGACGGTGAAGGTCAACACCAACAACCCGCAGCTCGGCCTGCCGGCCGGCCTGTCGCGCGCGGTGGCGCCCGAAGGCGCCATCATGCCCAAGAACTACATCGAGAAGGTGGGCGAGGAGGAGTTCCGCAAGAAGCCGATCGGCAGCGGCCCGTGGAAGTTCGTGCGCAACGTGCCGGGCGATCGCATCGAGTTCACCGCCGTCACCACGCCGCACTGGCGCGGCCGGCCGCATTTCAAGGACCTGCATCTCCTGCTGGTGCCGGAGGAGAGCACGCGCGTTGCCATGGTGCGGACCGGCGAGGCGGCTATCGCCTCGATCGGCCCGGAGACCATGCTGAGCGCGACCCGCGGCGGGCTGGAAGTGCTGTCGGTCCCGGGCACCATGCAGGCGATTTTCCAGTTCTGGGGCACCTGGAAGCCCGAGCTGAAGGACTCGCCCATCGCCAAGCCGCGCGTGCGTCAGGCCCTGTCGCTGGCGATCGACCGCAAGCAGGTGATCGAGCATGTCATGAACGGTCGGGCACGCCTGCCCCATCCCTTCGCCACCTTCGCCTACACCGAGTATTTCAGCGCCGCCCGCTGGGAGAAGTGGGCGGCCGAGGCCTATCGCTACGATCCGGCGCTGGCCAAGAAGATGCTGGCCGAG
>VGCQ01000041.1 GCA_016870055.1 Alphaproteobacteria bacterium
TCCGCCGTCAGCTCAATCGCAACCGCTGCCTTGCCCATGGATCATGTCCTCCGCTGCGAGTATGCATGATCCAATAAATTTATCGATCAGGACACTAGTGTCCTGGTTCAGAAGTTCGCTGGACTAAGACGAGCCTAGGAACTTGAGGCGCCTCAGCGCCTGGGCAAGTCTAGCGGCCACTGAAATCCGAATCGTCGTCCTGAGCGGAGCGAAGGACCTCATGATGTTTCAACGACCGCGCCTACAACAACTGCAATGAGATCCTTCGCTCCGCTCAGGATGACGAGCCGGATCATGCTCATTGGACCGCGGGCCTGGAGGCTCGCGGTCCGAAGACGGAGAATCGTCGGGTCGATTGTCCGTGACAGAACACGAGTGTCCCGGCTCTGAAGTTCGTTGGATCGGAGGGCCGCGTCGCTCAGGACGACGAGTCGAATTTCAGTGGCCGCTGGACTTGCCGTGGTGCTGAGACGCTCGATTTCCCAGGTACGTCTTGGTCCAGCGAACTTCTGAAGCAGGACACTAGCGAGCCACCGGGACGGCGGCGGCCGTTTCGGCTGACGACGTGAGGCAGAAAGGGTCGAGGCGTGATGGAAAGAATTCACATCCGCAATGCCCAGCTCGTCACGATGGATGCGGCGCTGGGTGATTTCGCGTCCGCAGATATCCTGATCGAGGACGGCGCGATCCGCGCCGTCGGGCCGGGTCTCGACGGAGCCGGCGCCGAGGCGATCGATGCCGCGGGCATGATCGCGCTGCCCGGCATCATCGACGCCCATACCTGCCTGTGGCAGACCGTGCTGCGCGGCTTCGTGCCCGATCTGTGGCCCGGCACCTACTACTCGAAATTCCTGCCGCTGCGCGGCCGCTATACGCCCGACGACAATTTCAACGCCGCCTGGATCGGCGGCTTCGAGATGCTGTCCTACGGCACGACGACGGTCGTCGACTATTGCCACGACATCCGCAGCCCGGCCTTTGCGCCGGCGTCGATCGCGGCGCTGGAGGAGACCGGCATCCGCCATCTTTTCACCTACTCGTTCATGCCGGTGTCGCCCGACGAGTTCGCGACGCCGAGCGATCGGTTGGCCGACGGTCGGCGGGTCTTCGAGCAGTTCCACGACGCCAGCGGCTTGACCACGATCGGCTTCGGCATCGATTCGATTGGCGCTGCGGGGCTGGAAGAACAGCTCGCCTTGGCGCGCGACCTCGCGGCGCCGAGCTGCATTCACGTCAACGAGGCCGGCACCATCGAGCGCTTGGATGCGGCGGGCCTGCTCGGTCCGGATCTGTTGGTGATCCACGGCAATCTGATCAGCAATGGCGAGCTGGAGCGCATGACCCGGGCGCGCATGCCGCTGTGCTTCACGCCCACCGCCGATACTCAGGGCACGCCGGCCGACGTCGTGCGCCGGGCGATCGAACGCGGTGTCGAAGTGGTGTTCGAATGCGATGTTCCCTGCACCGTCGCCTCCGATCCGTTGGGCCAGTTGCGCGTGATGTTCAACGTCCAGGGTTTTCTCGACGGCGCCCTCGAGCGCAGCTTCTCGACGGTGCTCGGCCGCCGGCCGCCGGTGCGGCCCGGCCTGCCGCTCTTGACGCCGCGCCGCTTGCTCGAGACCGCGACCATCGCGACGGCACGGGTGTTGGGCCTCGGCGATCGCATCGGCTCGCTGACGCCGGGCAAACGGGCCGACATCGTGCTGATCCGCAAGGGTCCGTTCGGCGATTCGGTGGTCGACGATCCCTGCGCCCACGTGCTGCTGCAGACCAGCCCGCGCGAGATCGACACGGTGCTGGTCGACGGCAAGGTGCGTCTGAAGGCGGGTGCCTTGGTCGGGTTCGATGCGGCGCGCGCGGCGGCAATGCTGAGCCAGTCGCGCCGCCGCATCCTGGGTTGACGGACGTGACCCGCGCGCCGACCCTGTACCTGCTCTGCGGCAAGATCGGCGCCGGCAAGTCGACCTTGGCCCGCCGCCTAGCGTCGCGTCCGGCGACGCTGCTGATCAGCGAGGATCACTGGACGTCGACGCTCTTCGCCGACGAATTGCGGACGATCGACGACTACGGCCGGCTGTCGGCCCGTCTGCGCGCCGCGGTGGCGCCGCACATTGTCGACATCCTGCAGAAGGGTCTGTCGGTCGTCCTCGATTTCCCCGCCAACACGGAGCGTCAACGCGCATGGATGAGGTCATTGATCGATCTTGCCGGCGTGCCGCACGAGTTGCATCACCTCGACGTGCCGGACGAGCTTTGTCGGCGGCGGCTGCGCCAGCGTAACGCTCGTGGCGAGCACCAGTTCCAAGTGAGCGACCAAGAGTTCGATCAATTCACCCGTCACTTCGTTCCGCCTGGTCCCGACGAGGGCTTCAATGTCATCGTCCACGCGCTTTGATCATCGTCGCCGCTCAATCGAGCGGCGGGCGCCTGACCACCCACGGGCGAGCCATCTCGAACGCCGCCGACATTTGCAGCACGCCGAGATCGTCGAAGCGGCGACCGACGATCTGCAGGCCGACCGGCAGGCCGTCCTTGGTCAAGCCGCAGGGAATCGAGCAGGCGGGGTTCTGCGACATGTTGAAGGGATAGGAGAACTCGGCCCACGACAGCCAGTCCCAGGCATGCTGCGGCCAGTGTGCCGGCTGCAGCCGCTCGGCGGGAAACGCCGCCACCGACACGGCGGGCGTGAGCAGGAAATCCCAGTCGTCGAAGAAATGGTTGATCTCCGCGCAGTAGGCGTGCTTGAGCAGCCGCGTCTTCTGGTAGTCGGCCATGGTGATCTTGGCGCCGGCTTCGATGCAGGCGACGAAGCCCGGGTCCATGCGGTCGCGCATCTCGGGCAGGCGCTCGGCATGGCGCGTGAAATGCGCCGGCCAGAAGACGCGAGCGAGCGGTGGGCCTTTCGGTCCCCATGGCGTCTTCACCTGCTCGACAGGCCAGCCGAGGTCCTTCTCGAAGGCCTCGGCTGCTTTGCGCACGAGATCGGCCACTTCGGGATCGACGTGGGCATGATCGAGGTCGGGACTGTAGGCGATGCGCGGCTTGCGCGGCCGCTCGTGCAACAAGCGAGGATAGTCGGCGGGCGGCGCTTCCAGGCTGGTGTGGTCGTCGGCATGCGGCCCGGTCATGGTCTCGAGCATCAGGGCGGCGTCGGCGACGGTGCGGGTGAGCGGGCCGAGATGCACCGTGTAGTCGCTCGGCGCCACCGGCGACTGCGGCACGCGGCCGTAAGTCGGCTTCAGCCCATAGACGCCGCTGAAATGCGCCGGCATGCGGATCGAACCCGCGCCGTCGCTGCCCTGATGCAGTGGTCCGTAGCCCGCCGCCGCACCGGCGCCGGCGCCGGCCGACGAGGCGCCGGCGTTGAAGCCCGCTTTCCAAGGATTGTGGGTGATGCCGGTGAGCGGACTTTCGCTGACGCCCTTCCAGCCGAACTCCGGGCTGGTGGTCTTGCCGAGGATGATGGCGCCGGCGGCGCGCAGCCGCGCCACCATGGCGTTGTCGGCGGCCGCGACGTCGCCCTTGCGCAGCCACGTGCCGTACTCGACCTGCATGCCGCGCACCGCCTCGTGATCCTTGATCGTGACCGGCACGCCATGCAGGGGGCCGAGCGGCCGGCCTGCCGCCACCGCGCGATCGGCCGCGCGGGCTGCGTCCATCGCCTCTTCGGCTGCAAGATAGGCGAACGCGTTGAGCTTGGGTTCCAGTCGCGCGATGCGCTTCAGGACCGCCGTCGTGATCTCGACGGCAGACACCTTCTTGTCGCGGATAGCGGCCGTAAGCTCGGTCGCCGGGGCGAAACAGAGATCGGTCTCGTTCATGGTGCGAACTCTACACCGCCGGCGCGCTTGCGGGGGCGGTTTACCGGTGGCAGTTTCGCCAGGCCACAGCAGGTCCCATTGCCGCGGGAGAGTGCGATGTCCGGTTCATTCGACTTGGTGGTGCGTAACGGCACGGTGTTCGACGGCACGGGCGGCGAGCCGCGGCAGGCCGATGTCGCGGTGCTGGACGGCCGCATCGCCGCGGTCGGTCTCGTCGTCGGCGGCGGGCGCGAGGAGGTCGATGCCAAGGGCCTGATGGTGACGCCGGGCTTCGTCGACATCCACACCCACTACGACGGCCAGGCGACCTGGGACGAGCGCTTCTCGCCGTCCTCCGGCCACGGCGTCACCACGGTGGTGATGGGCAATTGCGGCGTCGGCTTCGCACCCTGCCGGCCGCAGGACCGCGACACCCTGATCAAGGTCATGGAGGGTGTCGAGGACATCCCCGAGCTGGTGATGCGCGAGGGCGTGCCGTGGAACTGGCAGAGCTTCCCGGAGTATCTCGACGCGCTCGACAAGCGCCGCTGCGACATCGATTTCGCGACCCAGGTGCCGCATGCGCCATTGCGCGTGTTCGTGATGGGCCGCCGCGGCGTCGACCGCGAGCCCGCGACCGCTGCCGACATGGCGGCCATGGCGGCGCTGGTCGAGGAGGGGCTGCACGCCGGCGCGCTCGGCTTCTCGACCTCGCGTTCGCTGTTCCATCGAACGCCCGATGGCGCGCTCACGCCCACCATCACCGCGGCCGAAGAAGAGCTGGCGGCGATCGCGCGTGGCATGCGCCGGGCGGGCAGGGGCGTGATCCAATTGCTCGACGACTTCCAGGACGCCACGTCCGAGGGCTCGACCGAATTCGCCATGCTGCGCCGTCTGGTCGAGCTGTCGGGCCGGCCATTGTCGTTCACGCTGCTCGACATCTCGCTCTATCCCGGCCGCTGGACGACCCTGCTGCGCGAGGTCGATCGCGCCAATCGCGACGGCTTGCCGATCAGGGGCCAGGTGGCGGCGCGGCCGGTCGCGGTGTTGTACGGTCTGGAGCTGTCGTTCCATCCGTTTTCGACCTGCCTCGCCTATCGCGCCGTCGAAGGCCTGCCGCTCGCCCGGAAGCTCGAGCGCCTGCGCGATCCGGCGATGAAGGCCCGGCTCTTGAAGGAGGAGCCGGTCTACAGCAACCCCAACATGCTGGCCTTCATGCGCAACGTCGCCAACATGTTCGTGCTCGGCGATCCGCCCGACTACACGCCGCCCGCCGACCAGCGGCTGGATGCGCGGGCCGCGGCGCTCGGTATCACGCCGCTGGAGCTCGCCTACGATCTCCTGGTGGCGGGCGATGGCCGCACCATCCTGTTCCATCCCGGCGCCAACTACACGGACTGCTCCGACGCCAACATGGCCGAGATGCTGCGCCATCCCAACACGGTGATGGCGCTGGGCGACGGCGGCGCCCACTACGGTCTGATCTGCGATGCCAGCTACACCACTCATGCGCTGACCTATTGGACGCGCGACCGCAAGGGCGAGCGCTGGCCGCTCACCTGGACGGTGCAGCAACTGACCGATGCAACGGCCCGAGCTGTCGGGCTGGGCGACCGTGGCCGGCTGGCGGTCGGCTACAAGGCCGACATCAACGTCATCGACCTCGACCACCTGCGTGTGGCCGCCCCGCATCCGGTGCACAACCTGCCGGGCGGCGGCCGGCGGCTGGAGCAGCGGGCCGACGGCTATCGCGCCACGGTGGTCGGCGGCGAGATTACCTATCGCGACGGCCAGTTCACCGGCGCGCTGCCCGGCCGCCTGGTACGCGGGGCGCGATAGCGATGTCGCGCACGCGCCGTTGTTCTTCGCGAGCTGCGGACTCACGGAGAGGACCATGACCACGGCAGGCGAAGGCCGGGAACTCACGCAGGTCGGCCCCGGCACGCCGATGGGCCAGCTGATGCGCCAATACTGGCTGCCGGCGCTCAAGTCGTCGGAGCTGGAGCGCGACGGCCCGCCGGTACGCCTGATGCTGCTGGGCGAGAAGCTCTTGGCGTTCCGCGATACCGCCGGCCAGGTCGGCGTGATCGACCACCGCTGTCCGCACCGCTGCGCCTCGCTGTTCCTCGGCCGCAACGAGCAGGGCGGCATCCGCTGCATCTATCACGGCTGGAAATTCGATGTCGCCGGCCGTTGCATCGACATGCCGAGCGTGCCGGAGGATCGGGATTTCAAGCACAAGGTGAAGGCGCGCGCCTATCGTGTCATGGAGCGCGCCGGCCTGGTCTGGGTCCATATGGGCGAACGCGCCGATCCACCGGGCCTACCGGGCTTCGAGGTGCTCGACCTGCCGGCGGACGAGATCAACGTCACCATGATGCAGCGCAATTGCAACTGGCTGCAGGCGCTGGAAGGCGAGATCGACACCGCGCATTTCGGCTTCCTGCATGGCGGTCACGTCGATCCCGACGACGTGCCCGAGACCGATCCGTTCTACTACACCATCACCAACCGCGCGCCGCAGTACCACGTCGCCGATGCACCGTGGGGCACCCAGTACGCCGGCTACCGCGCCGCCGGGCCGGGTCGCACCTATTGGCGCTTCGCCAACTTCCTGTTTCCCTGCTGGTCGCAGGCGCCCAACGGCGAGTTCGAGAGCCACATGCATGCGCGGGGCTGGGTGCCGCTCGACGACCACCACACCATGTTCGTGTTCATCTGGTGGAAGAAGGCCAAGTCGGCCCAGGCTCTGCCGCAGCCGCGCTACAAGGACGGCACGCCGATCGGCGGCACCGGCCGCGGCGGCATCGAGATGCTGCCCAACACGACGGACTGGCTCGGCCGCTGGCGCATGGCGATGGACGAGAGCAACGACTGGGGCATGGATCGCGGCAAGCAGCAGCGCAGCGAGATCTACAGCGGCATCGAGGGCATCCATCTCCAGGATCAGGCCATCACCGAAAGCATGGGACCGGTCACCGACTTCGCCTTCGAGCACCTGGCGCCGTCGGACCAGATGATCACCCGTACGCGCCGTCGCCTCTTGCGCGCGGCCCGCGCCCTGCGCGCCGGCGGCGAGCGCCCGCCCGGCGCCGACGACCCCACCATCTATCGCGGTGCGCGCAGCGGCTACTTCATCGCGCCCGACGGCGAACGGGCCTGGCAGGATGTCTATGCCGGTACGCTCGCGGCAGCCCTGCATCCGTTGGATGCCGGGCGTTCGTCGTGAGCGGTCTACGCATGGGTGAAAGGATTCAACAAAGCCACGTGCAAGCCAGCGAGGTCATCGACGTTGCGGGTGACCAGTGTCGGCCCATGTACTTTGGCGGTCGCGGCGAGCAACCCATCGATCAACGGCACGGGGCCGGGGACACCCAGCGTTGCCCAGGCGTCGGCCACAGGCTCGTCGACGGGCAAGACTCGATCGGCGAGGCGTGTGCGCATCTGAAAGGACCATCGATCGTGCGCCTTGGCTTGGACTGGGTCTCTTCGGCGCTTCAACTCGATGCCGTGGCGAATTTCGGCAAGCACCAGGACACTGGTGCAGATGTACGCGGCGCGCACACGAGCAACCCAACGCGCCACATTGGAGTTAGCCCTGTCGCGTTTGCGGATTTCCGAGATGATGTTGGTATCGACCAGGAATCTCACAGCGTGACGTCTCGCCGGCGTTTCTGGCGCGGTCGGTCGAACACACCGGTGAAGGCGTCGTCGTCGAGCTCGGAACCGAAGATGTCGAACGCAGTCCTTGCTTCGGGACTCTTCAGCGCTTTGGCAAGCCTGGAACGAAGCATATCAGCGTCGTCGACCTCACCGCGCAGCGTCGCTGCCAGAGCTCGGATCAGGTCGGCGTCGCGCTTCGGCGCTTGCACCTCGACGCGAACCAACCCCCGTGCGACTGCTCGACGCCGGTGCGCACGGGTTGCCTTGCGTTGCGACTTGGTGGCCATTGGTTCAACCTCCCGCCGATCGGAATGTTTCCCGGCAATACATCCGGAAATTGGAGAATTGACCAGTGCGGTGTCGACGGCCACTGCTCATGGTGCCGACTAGCATGGCCACCAAGGCAAGATGGCGTGTCGGCGTGGACTCGGGTGGCACCTTCACCGACATCTGCTTGTTCGATGAGCAGGAAGGCCGAGTCGAAACCTGGAAGGTGCCGTCGACACCGGACGATCCCTCGCGCGGCATAGCGCAGGGTGTCGAGGAGGCGATGCGGCGCGTGGCGCCGCAGGCGGGCGACGGCCCCGCGGCGGCGATCGCCTATTTCGGCCATGGTACCACGGTCGCGACCAATGCTCTGATCCAGCATCGCGGCGTGAAGACCGGCCTCGTCACGACGGAAGGCTTTCGCGATCTGCTCGAGATCGGCCGCCAGAAGCGGCCCGACCTCTACGACATCCAGGCCGACAAGCCACTGACCCTGGTGCCGCGCGACCTCCGGCTCGAAGTGCCCGAACGCCTGCGGTACACGGGCGAGATCGACACGCCGCTCGACGAAGCGAAGATGCGTGCCGCCGCGCGGGTGCTCAAGGCAGCGGACGTGAAGGCGGTCGCGGTGTCGTTTCTCTACGGCTTCGTGCGACCCGACCATGAGAAGCGCGCGCTCGAGATCCTGCGCGAGGAGCTGCCCGACGCCTTCCTGTCGGCCGGCCACGAGATCGCGCCGGAGTTCCGCGAGTTCGAACGGCTGTCGACGGTCGTGCTGAACGCCTATCTCGGCCCGGTGATGCGGGGCTACATCCGGCGGCTCGCGCCGCGTCTGCAGGCGCTCGGCATGACGGCGACGCCGCATCTGACGCAGTCCAACGGCGGCGTCATCGGCTTTGCCACCGCCGCCGACATGCCGGTGCGCACCATCCTGTCGGGGCCCGCGACCGGCGTGGTCGGCGCCCAGGCGATCGGCGCGCTGGCGGGCTTTCCCGACCTCATCACCTTCGACATGGGCGGCACCTCGACCGACGTCGCCTTGCTGCAAGGCGGACGTTGCCGGCTCGCCGCCGAGGCCACGGTGCACGGCTATCCCATCAAGGCGCCGATGCTCGACATCCATACGGTCGGCGCGGGCGGCGGCTCGGTCGCCTATGTCGACAGCGGCGGTCTTCTCAAGGTGGGACCGCGCTCGGCCGGTGCCGACCCAGGCCCGGCTTGCTACGACAAGGGCAACGAGGAGCCGACCGTCACTGACGCCAACGTCGTCTTGCAAACACTCAATCCCGAGCATCTGCTGGGCGGTCGCATGACGATCCGCCAGGATCTCGCCGCGCAGGCGATCGGTCGGCTGGCCGACAGGTTGGGGCTCGGCCTGCCGGAGACGGCGCAAGGCATCCTGTCGGTCGTCACCGCCAACATGGCGCGCGCCATCCGCGTCATCTCGGTGCAGCGCGGCCACGATCCGCGCGACTACACGCTGATGGCGTTCGGCGGCGCAGGGCCGCTGCACGCAGCGCGCCTGGCGCGGGAGCTCGAGATCGGCCGCGTGCTGGTGCCGGCCAGTCCGGGCATCCTGTGCGCCATGGGCCTGCTGTTGACCGACCTGCGCGCCGACTTCGCCGTGACCCGGCTGCTGCCCGCGACCGCAGACTCGACGGTCGCGGTGGCAGAGGGATTCGCTGCCTTGGCCGAGCGAGCCGACCGCTGGTTCGCGCACGAAGGAATTGCCGGGTCTGATCGCCGCCTCGTGCGCACCGCCGACATGCGCTACCAGGGCCAGAACTACGAGCTCGGCGTTGCCGTGCCGGAAGGCCCGATCGGTGCAACGACGATGCAGATGCTGACCGCGGGCTTCACCGAGGCGCACCGTCAGCGCTACGGCTTCGCCGCCGAAGGCGACCCGGTGCAGATCGTCACCTTGCGTATCGAAGCGACGGGCGCGGTGCGCAAGGCCGAGCTCTGCGCCCATCGCCAAGCCGGTCCCGATGCCGCCGGCGCGATCGCGTCGCGCCGGCCGGTATGGCTGGCCGAGACAGGTGATCACGTCGAGACCCCGATCTACGCCCGCGATGCTTTGCGGCCGGGCAACCGTTTCGCGGGACCAGCCGTCGTCGAGCAGATGGATGCAACGACCCTGGTGCCCCCCGGCATGACGGCACGGGTCGACGCCTATCTCAATCTGATCCTGGAGCCCGCGGCATGAAGCGCAACGCCGTCGACCCCATCACCGTCGAGGTGATCGGTGCCGCCATGACTTCGATCGTCGAGGAGACCGGCGAGACGCTGATCCGCGCCTCGCACTCGACCAACATCAAGGAACGGCGCGACTGCTCGACGGCGCTGTTCAATGCGCGTGGCCAGACGCTCTGCCAGGCCGAGCACATCCCGATCCATCTCGGCAGCTTCCTCGATCTCGTGCCGCACATCATGCGACGCTATCCGCTCGAGGACATCCGGCCCGGCGACGCCTTCATCGGCAACGACGCCTACGAGGGCGGCGGCACGCATCTGCCCGACATCGTGGTCGCCGAGCCGATCTTCATCGACGGCCGCCTGGTCGCCTGGACGGTGAACCTCGCGCACCATGCCGACTTCGTCGATCGCGGCCACGCCCACATCTATCAAGAGGGCCTGCGCATCCCGCCGGTGCGGCTGTACCGCGCCGGCGAGCTGCAGAAGGACGTGCAGGACCTGATCCTGCTCAATTGCCAGGTCCCGGCCGAGCGGCTGTCCGACTTGCGCGCCCAGATGGCGGCCAACCGCGTTGGCGTCCAGCGCTTCCAGGCGCTCGCCGCCAAGTACGGCAGCGCGACGGTGCTGGGGGCAGGCGAGGCCTTGATGGACTACGCCGAGCGTCGCATGCGGGCGGCCATCGCCGCCATGCCCGACGGAACTTGGCGTTTCGAGGACGTGTTCGACAACGAGGAGGTCGCCGGCACGCTGCCGCTCGCCGTCGAGGTCACGGTGAAGGGCGAGGAGATGGCGCTCGCCTTCGACGCGCCCGAGCAGCGGCGCGCCGGCATCAACATGACCTACACCGCGCTGCTCGCCACGACCTACTACGTGGTGAAGTCGGTGCTCGATCCCACCATCCCGCCCAATGCGGGCTTGGCGCGGCCGCTGAAGATCTCGGCGCCCGAGGGCAGCATCCTGAACTGCCTGCCGCCGGCTGCCGTCAATGGCCGCCTGCAGACCTGCCAGCGCGTCGCCGACATGGTGTTGGGCGCCTTGGCGCAGGCCGTGCCGGAACGGGTGATGGCCTGCTCGAACTCGGCCTGCACCGTGGCCTACTTCATCGGCAAGCAACCGACCGACGGCTCGACCTGGGTCTATCTCGAGACGATCGGCGGCGGCAGCGGCGCGCGCGCCGGCAAGGACGGACTCGACGGCGTGCATGTCCACACCACCAACACGTCGAATCTGCCGGTCGAGGCGCTGGAGATCGAGTACCCGCTGCTGCTGACTCGCTACGAACTCGTAGAGGATTCGGGTGGCGCCGGGCAGTATCGCGGCGGCATGGGGCTGCGGCGCGTCTACCAAGCCACGCACGACTGTCGCGTGCGGGTCGACCTGACGCGCCAGCGCTCGCAAAGCTGGGGGCTGCTCGGCGGCGGCCCCGGTGCACACGGCAAGGTCGAGGCCGGCCCGGGCGTGACCTTCGAGGGTGATTCGGCGGTGCTGAAAGCCGGCCAATGGTTCGCCCTGGTGACGCCAGGCGCCGGTGGTTTCGGGCCGCCGCAGCACCGCGACGCTGCGGCGGCCGCCCGTGACCTCGTCGAAGGAGCGATCAGCCGTGAGACGGCGCGCGCGATCTATGGCCTCGACCCTCGGACGGTCTAGTACTTTTCCTTCGCCGGCCCGGTGCCTTGCCACGGCGTCTGCTCCATCAGCTCCGCGAGCCGCTGCTTGATGCGTTCTTCCAACTGAGCGCGTTGCGCCGCATCCGTGACGCGGCTGAGCGGTACCCTGAAGAGGTCCTCCTCGGCGAGCCGGGCGAGCAGGGCATTGACGGCGTGATAGCCGGTGGGGGCGGTGAAGCCGATCACCAGGTGCAGCGACAGCTCCGGGCCGTTGTCGCAATGGTGGGTGTATCCGCTGGGAAGAAAAAGCGTGTCTCCCGGATGCAGGACCTCGTCGAACATCGGCCCGTCGCGCGGTTCGACCAATGGCGGGCTGGGCTGGACCGGGTTGACGATCCTCTCGTCGTGCACCTTCCAGCGCTTGCTGCCCTCGAGCTGCACGACGAACATGTCCTCCATGTCGTAGTGAAATCGCAGGGCACCGCCCGGCCCGGTCGTCACGATCGCGTCGGCCAGGCTGGTCTCGGACGTGCGTTTCGCGATATCTCGGCACACCGCCGCGAGCGCCGGGAAGTGGCGCTCGAGACCCCTGAATATCAAGCTGGCGCCGCCGGCCAGCAGCGCCGTGATGGCTTCCGGCTTGGCGAGGCCGTTGGCGGTGTAGAAGAGCGCCGGCACCGTCTCCGTCTTGGACAGCACGCGAAAGTCGCCCGGTCGCAGCGTGCCGTCGGCGATACGATCGCGAAGGGCTTGCCAGCTCACGAGGCCACTGTATCGGCGGCCATCCGTCCCGCGTTGCAGCCGCATGGTGCGGGTCCGCAGGAGTTCAAGGAATTGCGCTTCGCTCAGCGGAGCGACGAGATCGGCAAGCGACGAGATCATGGGGCTGTCGCCGCTCATTGTAGTGCATTCCGACGGTGCAGCCATCTCGAGCCGCATCGCCCGGTTGCCCTGGCGAGATTGTGTCCCGCCCGAGCCGGACGGCGGGTACAATGCGGCGATTTTTCCAGGCGAGCTCGATCGGTGCACGACATCAAGCCTTCATCCCGTGCGGTTGACGTTCTCATTATCGGCGGCGGGGTCATGGGCTCCTCCGCTGCCTGGCATCTCAAGTCCGATCCCGACTTTGCCGGCGAGGTTGTCGTCGTCGAGCGTGATCCGGCCTACACCCGCGCCTCGTCGGCGTTGTCGGCCAGCTCGATCCGCCAGCAGTTCTCCACGCCGCTCAATATCCACCTGTCGCGCTTCGGCATCGGCTTCCTGCGGCAGGCGCACGAGTTGCTGGACGTCGATCTCGGGCTCAAGGAGCCTGGCTATCTGTTCCTTGCCAGCGCCGCGGGTGAGCCGGTGCTGCGCGCCAACCACGCGATCCAGAAGGGCGAAGGTTGCGCGGTCGAGTTGCTCGATACGGCGGCGCTGTCGGCGCGCTTCCCCTGGATCGCGGCCGAGGGTGTCGTGCTGGCCTCCCACGGTGTGGCCAACGAAGGCTGGTTCGACGGACCGGCACTGATGCAGGCCTTTCGCCGCAAGGCCCGTGCGCTCGGCGTCGAATACGTTGCCGACGAGGCCGTCGGACTGGCGCCCAACGCGGTGACCTTGCGGTCGGGCCGCCGGATCGAGGCCGCGACGATCGTTCTGGCCGCGGGGCCATGGTCGGGCGAGCTCGCCGCGCGGGCCGGCATTGCACTTCCGGTCGAGCCGCGGCGGCGGTCGGTGTTCGTGTTCGATGTCCGAGAGCCGCCTGGCCTCACGCCGCTCACCATCGACCCGTCGGGCACCTGGTTCCGTCCCGAAGGCCGCTTCTACATCGGCGGCACGACGCCGGCCGACGGCAATGACCCGCCAAACGCGCCGCTCGAAGTCCAGCATCAGGAGTGGGACGAGATGGTGTGGCCGGTCCTGGCCGAACGGGTGCCGGCTTTCGTGGCGGCCAAGGTGGTGAACGCCTGGGCGGGTTACTACGAGTACAACACCTTCGACCAGAACGGCATCGTCGGCCGCCATCCCGAGATCGACAGCCTGATCTTCGCGACCGGCTTCTCGGGCCACGGCATCCAGCAGTCGCCGGCGGTCGGCCGCGCGGTTGCCGAGCTGATCGTGCACGGCGCCTATCGCACGCTCGACCTTTCGCCGTTTGGCTATGAGCGGATATCCAAAGGACGGCCTATCCGGGAGCTGAACGTGGTGTGATACTCTTCCCGTCATCCGAGGAGAGTGCCGTGCCCGATCAAGCCCTGGTCAACTCCGACCTTAAGTCCGCGCTCGACGAGGCGCGCCAAGCCTACGTCGCCCGCAATCCCAAGAGCCTGGCCCGCCATCACGAGGCCTGCGAGGCGATGCCCGGCGGCAACACGCGCACGACGCTGCACAATTCGCCGTTTCCGCTCACCGTGGCGCGCGGCCAGGGTTGCCGGCTGTGGGACGCCGATGGCCACGAGTACATCGACGTGTTGGGCGAGTATACCGCCGGCATCTACGGCCACTCCCATCCGGTCATCCGTGCCGCGATCGACCGGGCGCTCGATCACGGCTGGAACTACGGCGGCCGCAACGCCAGCGAGGCCAAGCTCGCCAAGCTGGTGGTCGATCGCATCCCCTCGATCGAGCTGGTGCGCTTCACCAACTCCGGCACCGAGGGCAACGTCATGGCGCTGGCCGGCGCGCGCGTCTTCGCTCAGCGCAAGGGGCGCAAGGCGGCCACCAAGGTCATGGTGTTCCACGGCGGCTATCACGGCGGCGTGCTCTATTTCGTGAGCGGTGGCAGCCCGGTGAACATGCCTTACGAGTTCATCGTCGCCCCCTACAACGACGTCGAGGGCACGCGGGCGCTGCTCGCCAAGCACGGCGAGGAGCTGTTTGCCGTCCTGCTCGAACCGATGCAGGGCAGCCATGGCTGCCTGCCGGGCGATCCGGCGTTTCTGAAGATGATCCGTGAAGAGACCAAGGCGCGCGGCATCACCATGATCTTCGACGAGGTCATGACCTCGCGGCTGTCGCCCGGCGGCCTGCAGGAGAAGACCGGCGTGATCCCCGACATGACGACGTTGGGCAAGTATATCGGCGGCGGCATGTCGTTCGGCGCCTTCGGCGGCCGGCGCGACATCATGGAGCTGTTCGATCCGACCAAGCCCGACGCGCTGCCGCACGCCGGCACCTTCAACAACAACGCACTCACCATGGCGGCGGGTGCGACCGGCTACGGCGAGGTCTACACGGCGGCTGCAGCGCGCGAGCTGAACGAGCGTGGCGAGAGGATTCGGCAGAAGCTGAATGCGATCTGCCAGCGCGAGCAGGTGGCGTTCCAGTTCTCCGGCATCGGCTCGATGATGACGGCACATGCCACGACGCGGCCGATCCGTACCGCCGCCGACATCGCCACCAGCAACCAGGATGCGAAGGAGCTGTTCTTCTTCGACATGCTTGCCGCCGGCATCTGGATCGCCCGCCGTGGCTTCGTGGCGCTGAACATCATGATCGGCGACGCCGAGGGCGATCGCTTCGTGGCGGCGGTCGAGGAGTTCGTGACGACACGGCGGGCCCTTCTCAAGGCATGAGCGATTTCCCGCAGCCGGTTTCCGGCACGGTGGTGCCGCGCTTCGGCGACGTCGCCACCTTCATGCGCCTGCCGTTGTTTCGTGATCCCGCCGAGGTCGAGATCGCCATGGTCGGCGTGCCGTGGGACGGTGGCACGACCAACCGGCCGGGCGCCCGGCACGGTCCGCGCCAGATGCGTGACCTCTCGACCATGATGCGCCGCGTCCATCACGTCACGGGGGTGGCGCCCTATGAGCTGGCCAAATGTGGTGATCTCGGCGACGCGCCGGTCAATCCGGCGAGTGTCGACGATTCACTGGCACGCATCGAAGCCTTCTTTGCCAAGCTGCATGCGACCGGTGCGGTGCCGTTGTCGGCTGGCGGCGATCATCTGATCACGCTGCCCATCATGCGCGCCATCGCCAAGGGGCAGCCGCTGGGCATGGTGCATTTCGATGCCCACAGCGACACCTGGGACAGCTACTTCGGCGGCTACAAATACACCCACGGCACGCCCTTCCGCCGCGCCGTCGAGGAGGGTCTGCTCGACCCCAAGCGCACGGTACAGATCGGCATCCGCGGTTCGCTCTACAAGCGCGACGACAATCAATGGGCAGTCGACCAGGGCATGCGCGTGATCACCATCGAGGAGTACTTCGATCTCGGCATCGACAAGGTGATCGCCGCGGCGCGCCGCGTGGTGGGCGACGGACCGACTTACGTGAGCTTCGACGTCGACGGGCTCGATCCCGCCTACGCTCCCGGCACCGGGACTCCGGAGATCGGCGGCTACACGCCGCACGAGGCTCAGCGCATGCTGCGTGGCCTGCGCGGACTCGACCTGGTGGGCGGCGACGTGGTCGAGGTCTCGCCGCCGTTCGACATGAGCGGCAACACCGCGCTCGTGGGCGTCACTATGATGTGGGAAATCCTCTGCCTGCTCGCCGAAGCCGTGGGCAGACGCCGGGGACGACTCTGACTCCTCGGTGTGCGAAGTCCCTGCCATGGCTGGCCATCGTGGCCACGTTCGGCGTCCTGAAAGTTCCGTCGCAGCCGGCGGCCGCGCAGACTACCGGGCAGATCGACGAGCAGCTTGCGGCGCGCTGCGCCCAGCTCATCGCCTACTACGACCGCTTTGGCGTTGGTCGCAGCCTGAATTCCGACGGCCGTCGCAATCACACACGTATCGGCGCGGAGGTCAGCTGCAACCAGGGTCGCTACGCCGAGGGAATCGCCACGATGGAGAAACTGCTGCGCGACAAGAAGTTCACGCCGCCACCGCCCGGTCCGAACGAACCGGAAGACGAAGATTGATCATCGATGGTGGTCGTGAAGCGCGTCATCGAGCTATGGTCTTCCATGAGAACCGTTCTGCTCGCCCTGGTCTTCGGCGTCTTCGCCGCCGTCGTCGCCGCACAGCCATCGCCGCGCTGGATGACCCTGCCGCCGACGCCGACCTTGCCGACGCCCGAGAGGAGCGGGCATGCGCCGGTCAACGGCATCGCGATCTGGTACGCCACCTTCGGCACCAACGGCTCGCCGGTGATCCTGCTGCACGGTGGCCTCGCCAACGCGAACTATTGGGGCCACCAGGTGCGGGCGCTGGCCAAGTCGCATCGCGTGATCGTCATGGATAGCCGCGGCCACGGCCGCAGCACCCGCGACAGCCGGCCCTACGGCTACGCTTTGATGGCGTCCGACGTGATCGGGCTGATGGACCATCTCGGCATCCCGCAAGCCGCGGTCGTCGGCTGGAGCGACGGCGCCATCATCGGGCTCAGCATGACGATGAGCCATCCCAACCGCGTGTCGCGGCTGTTCGCCTTCGCCGCCAACTCCGATCCCAGCGGCGTGAAGGACGTCGACAAGAGCCCGGTCTTCACCGCCTTCATCGCGCGCGCCGAGAAGGAGTACGAGCAGCCGTCGGCGACGCCCACGCAATACAAGGAGTTTCTTGCTCAGATCAGCAACATGTGGGCGACGCAGCCGAACTGGACCGCGGCCGACCTCAACGCCATCAAGGTGCGCACCTGGATCGTCGACGCCGACCATGACGAGGCGATCCATCGTGCCAACACCGAATTCATGGCGCGCGCGATTCCCAATGCCGGCCTGCTGCTGCAGCCCGAGGTCAGCCACCTATCCTTCCTGCAGGCGCCCGAGCAGTTCACGCAGCATGTCGAACTCTTCCTCGCCCGGAAGTGGGACTGAGGCGAGGCGGGAGGCGGCATGACCATCGCTCGCTGGCTGCCGGGCCTCACCACCATCCGGACCTACAAAGCGTCCTTCCTGCCGCACGATCTTGCGGCCGGCGTGACGCTGGGCGCGGTGCTGGTGCCGGTGGGTCTTGCCTACGGCGAGCTGGCAGGCCTGCCGTTGGCCGGCCTCTATGGCAGCATGCTGCCGCTGCTGGCCTACGCTTTGTTCGGCAGCTCGCGTCAGGTCGTGGTCGGGCCGGATTCGGCGATGGCAGCGATCGTCGCCGTGGCGGTGGCGCCGCTGGCGGTGGGCGATCCCGGGCGGCTGGCGATGCTGTGCGCGGTGCTGGGCGTGATGGTAGGCGTGCTGTGTATCGCCGGCGGCCTGATGCGGCTGGGCTTCGTCGCCAACTTCCTGTCCAAACCGGTGATCGTCGGCTTCATGCACGGCATCGCCTTGGTGATCGTGGGCGCACAATTGCCCAAGGTGCTGGGTATCCGCGGCGAAGGCGAGACCACGCTGGAGCAGTTTGCCGGCATCGTCGCACGTCTCGGCGACACGCAGCCGTTGGCGCTGGCGATCGGCGGCGGCAGCTTTGCCCTCATCCTGCTCTGTCGCCGTTTCCTGCCGCGCGTGCCGGGCCATGTCGTGGCGCTGCTCGGATCGCTGCTGGCGGTGATCGTGTTCGGCCTCGACCGGCAGGGCATCGCCGTGGTCGGTCCCATCCCGACCGGCCTGCCGGCTCTGTCGCTAGCCACGCCATCGCTCGCCGACGTCGATCAACTGCTGGCCATCGCCCTGGTCGCAGCGCTGTTGTCC
>VGCQ01000042.1 GCA_016870055.1 Alphaproteobacteria bacterium
AGCGCCACATGGCGGCCATCGCCGACGGGCCGCTCGGCACCAAGCTCGCCCAGCGCATCGAGCAGCAGGCCGGGTTCCGGGTGCTCGCCTGGTTCAGCACCGGCGACAGCCCGATCGAGACGGTGAAGAAGCCGGTCCGCACGCCGGCCGACCTGGCGGGCGTCAAGATCCGCGTCATCGAAACGCCGGTGCTGGTCGATGCCATGCGGGCGCTCGGCGCGAACCCGACCCCGATGGCCTACATCGAGGTCTACACCGGCCTCAAGCAGGGCGTCATCGAGGGCGCGCACCTCGACGTGCTCTCGGTCGACACGCTGAAGATCGCCGAGGTGGCGAAGTACATGACCGACTGGGAGCAGATCACCTTTGTCTCCGAGCCCCGGCCGGTGATCATGAGCGCCAAGGTCTTCGACGGCCTCACACCGGAACGCCAGAAGCTGATCCGCGAGGCGATGCAGGAGGCGGCGGTACACGAGCGCCGGGTGTTCGCCGAGAAGATGGCGACCATCCGCAAGAAACTGGTCGACCAGGGCGTCACCATCACCACCGTCGACGCCGACGCCTTCGTCGAGAAGGTTCGGCCGGTGTGGGAGAAATACGCCGCCCAGCTCGACGCCCAGGACCTGCTGAAGGAGATCATCGCGCTGCGCAAGTAGCGGTTGATCCCGGGGAACCGCCGGCCGTGCAGCGACTCGCGGATGTGTTGTTCGAACGGCTGGCGACCCCTCTCGCCGCAATCACCTTGGCCGCGGCGCTGGTGGCGATGGGCGGCCAGGTGGTGTTCCGCTATGGTCTCGGCGCCAGCCTGATCTGGGCCGAGGAGGTCGCGCGCTACGCCTTGGTCTGGAGCACGATGTTCGGCGCCGCCGTGGCCTATCGCCAGGGCGGCCACGTCGCGATCACCGACCTGACGGCGAGGCTGCCCGAACGCCTCAGCCGGCAGGTCGGCCGGGCCGTGCACCTGCTGGTGTTCGGATTTGCCGCCCTCGTCGCGTGGCAGGGTTGGGCGCTCGCCCTGCGCACCTTCGCCCGCCACCAGCTCTCGCCCGCGCTGCAGATCGACATCGCCTGGATCTATCTCGCGCTGCCCGTGGGCGGCGTGCTCGTCATGCTCGCCGCGCTCGAGGCGCTGTGGACCGGGCGCCCGCCCGCCGCGCCGGCCGGGCCGCCGTGACCGGCCTCGCCGCCTGGTTCGTCGGCCTGCTCGCGATCGGCGTTCCGATCGCCTTCGTGCTCGGCATCGCCACCACGATCTATCTCGTCACCGCCCAGGCGGTGCCGCTCTCGATCGTGCCGCAACGCCTGTTTGCCGGGCTCGACCAGTTCGTCCTGATGAGCATCCCGTTCTTCATCCTTTCCGGCGCGCTGATGAACGAGGCCCAGCTCACCAGCCGGCTGATCCAGTTCGCCAACCGGCTGGTCGGTCGCTGGCGCGGCGGTCTCGCCCAGGTGAACGTGGTGTCCAGCATGTTCTTCGGCGGCATCACCGGCGCGGCCACCGCCGACGTCGCGGCGCTCGGGCCGATCCTGATCCCGGCGATGGAGAAGCAGGGCTACCGTCGCGAGTTCGCGACCGCGGTCACGGTAGCGAGTTCGCTGTGCGGCCCGCTCATCCCGCCCAGCATTCCGATGCTGGTCTACGGCATCTCGTCCGGCGCCTCGATCGGCGCGCTGTTCCTCGCCGGGGCGACGCCCGGCATCGCGGTCGGGCTCGCCATCCTCGCGCTCAACCGCTACCTGCTGCGCCGGATGCCCCTGCAACCCGCGGGCGACGCGCTCTCGTGGCTGGATCGCAGCCGCGATTTCCTGGTCAGCTTCCGGGTCGCGCTGGTCGCGCTCCTGATGCCGGTCATCATCGTCGGCGGCGTCGTCGGCGGCATCGTGACGCCGACCGAATCGGCGGTGGTCGCGGTGCTGTACGCCATGGGCGTAGGCCTTGCCATGCGCACCCTCAAGGTGCGTGTGCTGTGGCGCTCGATCGCCGCCGCCGCGATCATGTCGGCGACCATCATGCTGATCGTCGCCACCGCCAACCTGCTCGGCTGGGTGCTCGCCTTCGAGCGTGTGCCGCAGACGGTCGCCGACATGTTCCTGTCGCTCACCGACCAGCGTTGGGTGTTCCTGCTGCTGGTGATGGCCCTGCTGCTGGTGGTCGGCCTGTTCCTCGAAACCTCAGGCAGCATCATCATCCTGACGCCGGTGTTGCTGCCGGCCGCCGAGGCTTACGGCTTCGACGTGGTGCATTTCGGCGTCGTCATGGTGTTCGGCCTGGTCATCGGCCTGCTCACGCCACCGGTCGGATTATGCCTGTTCGTCGGCTGCAGCGTCGGCCGGGTCACCATCGAGCAGCTGAGCCGGGCGGTGATGCCGTTCGTGCTGCTGCTGATCGCGGTCTACGCGTTCTTCGCGTTCGTTCCGGCAGCCTCGCTGTGGCTGCCCGAGCGGCTGATGTAACGGGCGCGGCCGGCCGGTTGACGGCGGTCCCGGCGGGATGTTTTACTGAAAACACTGAAAGTCGTCGGGACAAGGCGGCGGACACGGAAACGGACAGGGCGGAGGACGGTCGGACGTGTACACCGTGGCGGTCGACATCGGCGGCACCTTCACCGACGTGATCGCGATCGACGGCCGTGACGGTCGGGCGGTCATGGGCAAGGCGTTGACCACGCCGGCCGACCTGCAGAAGGGCGTCATGGACGGCCTCGCCGATGCCGCCGCAGCCATCGGGATCGAGGTCGGCACGTTGCTCGCCTCGGCCGATCGCATGGTGCACGCGACCACCCAGTCGAGCAACGCCGTGTTCTCGTTCACCGGCGCGCGCACGGCGGTGCTGACCACGCGCGGCTTCGGCGACACGCTCACCATCATGCGGGCGACCGGCCGCGTCGCCGGGCTCAGCGTGTTCGAGCGTCACCACTACCGGGCGACGGCCAAGCCCCGGCTGCTGGTCGACGAGCGCGACATCTTCGAGATGCCCGAACGGATCGACGCCGCGGGCGAGGTCGTCACGCCGCTCGACGAGCGGGCGGTGCGCGCGATCGCCCGCACGCTGGTCGAACGCGGCTATCGGGCGGTCGCCGTCGCCTACCTGTTTTCCCACCAGAACCCGGTCCACGAGCGGCGGACCGCGGACATCCTGCGCGCCGAGGCGCCCGCGCTCTACGTCAGCGCGTCGGCCGATATCGCGCCGGTCATGGGCGAGTACGAACGCAGCGCAACGGCGCTGTTCAACGCCTATGTCGGCCCGGTCATCGACAGCTATCTCGCGCGGCTCGAACGGACGCTCGCCGACGCCGGCCTGCGCCAGAAGCTGCTTATCGTGCAGGCCAACGGCGGGCTCGCGACGGTGGCGCAGACGGTGCCGATCTATACCATCGAATCCGGCCCGGCGGCCGGCGTTGTCGGCGCCTGCCACATGGCGGAGCGGCTCGGCTTTCGCAACGTGATTGCGACCGACGTCGGCGGGACCACGTTCAAGGTCGGCGTCATCGAGGGCGGCCGCTGGAGCTACAGCGCCCAGACGGTGCTCAACCAATACCAGCTGCGCCTGCCGATGATCGACGTGGCATCGATCGGTTCGGGCGGCGGTTCGATCGCCTGGGTCGACGGCCGCCGGCTGCGCGTCGGGCCGCAAAGCGCCGCCGCCGATCCCGGCCCGGCGTGCTACGGCCAGGGCGGCGCCGAACCCACGGTCACCGATGCCGACGTGGCGCTCGGCTACATCTCGCCCGACCGCTTTCTCGGCGGACGGATGAAACTCGACCGTGACCGCGCGCTCGACGCGATCAGGCGCCGCGTCGCCGATCCGCTGTTCGGCGGCGACGTCATTGCGGCCGCGGCCGGCATCCGCAAGGTGGTCGACAGCCAGATGGCCGACCTGATCCGCAAATCGACCCTGGAGCGCGGCTACGACCCGCGCGACTTCGTGATGATGGCCTATGGCGGCGCCGGGCCGGTGCATGCCGCCTCGTACGCGCTCGAGGCGGGTGTCCGGCGGGTCGTCGTGCCCTTTTTTGCCACCGTGCATTCGGCGTATGGCGCGGCCATTTCCGACGTCCGGTTCAGTCTGCAGTTCTCCGAGCCCATCGTGTTGCCGGGCTCGGCCGAACGGATCGAGGCGATCTTCGCCGCCATGGAGAGCAAGGGAGCCGATGCCTTGATGCGGGCCGACATCGCGCCGGAACGGCGCCGCTTCGGCCGCTGGGTCGAGGCCCGCTACCGTCGTCAGGTGCACCAGTTGCGCATCGCGGCGCCGGCGCGGATCGACGCGGCCGCCGTCGCCTTGCTGATCGCCGCTTTCGAACGCGAGTACGAACGGCTGTTCGGGCCTGGGTCGGGGCTCGCCGATGCCGGCGTCGAGCTGATCAACTACGGCGTCGAGGCCGTCGGCGTCGTGCCCAAGGCGCCCTGGCTCGAGGCGCCAGCCGGCAGCGACGCGGCGCCGGCGACGCGGCGCCCGACCTTTTGCCCGCGCCGTTCCGCCATGGTCGAAACGCCGATCTACGACGGTCCCGCGCTGCCGCCGGGCACGTCGATCGCGGGGCCGGCGGTGATCGAGCACCCGGGCACCAGCATCGTCGTCCTCGCCGGCCAGAGCGCGACCGTCGATGCCTATCTGCACACCCACATCGCGACCGGCCTTGCCGAAACGGGGGCGCTCCATGGCTGATCGCCGCGACGCACTCGATCCGGTGACCTTCGAGGTGCTCAACCATCGCCTGCTCAGCATCACCGAGGAGATGGGCATCCAATACATGCGCTGCTCGGGGTCCAACGTGCTGATCACCGGCAACGACGCCGCGACCGCGATCATGCGGCCCGACGGCGCGTTGGTTTCTGTCGGTCCCTACATCGTGACCCAGGGCAACGTGCTGCCGTTGATCGTGGACAGCACGATGCGACTCAGCAACGACGTGGGCTACCGCGACGGCGACATCTTCATCTGCAACGACCCCTATCTCGGCGCCATTCATCATCCCGACTTCGCGACCGTGGCGCCGATCTACTGGCAGGGCCAACTGGTGTGCTGGATCGGCGCGTCGGGCCACCAGCTCGACACCGGCGGCATGGATCCCGGAGGTTTCTCGATCAAGGCGGTCGACGTGCATCAGGAGGGCCTGCGCATGCCGCCGGTCAAGCTGGTCGAGGCCGGCCGGATGCGCGAGGACGTGCTGCGCTGGATCCTGAACCAGGTTCGCGATCCCCTGGTCGGCCTCGACGTCAAAGGCCAGGTCGCGGCACTGAACACCGGCCGCAAGCGCATGCTCGAGTTGATCGAAAGCTGGGGCGTCGAAACGGTGACGGCGGCGATGGCGCGCTCGATCGACCATGCCCGCGACAAGCTGGCGAGTCGGCTGCGCGAACTGCCCGACGGGCGCTGGCGCGACGTGCAGTACATCGACCACGACGGCCACCAGCCGCTGATCTACCGCATCGTCTGCACTCTGACCAAGCGGGGCGATCGGCTGACGTTCGATTTCGGCGGCACCAGCGAGAACGCGCGCGGCCTGATCAACGCCACGTACTCCGGCCTGCAGGCGGCGGTGCTGTCGGCGGTCTACATCAACCTCTGCTGGGACATCCCGTGGAACCGCGGCGTCCGCGATTGCATCGAGCTGAAGACCGAGGTCGGCACCGTCAACAACTGCGCCTACCCGGCGCCCTGCGCCATGGCGACGATCTCCGCCGTCATCGTCACCATCGACGTGGCCTGGCGGTGCCTCGCCCAGTTGCTGCTCGCCTGCGAACGCTATCGCGATCAGGCCATGGCGGTCTGGTCGGGCACCTCGATGGCACCGATCTTCGCCGGCACCAGCCAGCACGGCTTCGCCTTCGCCGCGACCGAGATGAGTCATTTCGGCGGCGGCGGGGGCGCCCGTACGTACGCCGACGGGGTTGACACGGCGGGCATCGTGTTCAACACAACGCCCAACATGCCGAACATCGAGGATCAGGAGTCCGAGTACCCGGTGCTCTACCTGTTCCGGCGTCATCTACGGGATTCCGGTGGGCCCGGGCGCTTCCGCGGCGGTCGTTCGGCCGAGCTCGCCTATACCGTGCACAAGGCGCCGGAGAACCGCCTGGAGGGCCTGTTCGCCGGCACCGGTGCGGAGATGCCGAACGCCATCGGCATCGACGGCGGCTTGCCCGGCGCTGCCATCAAGGTTGCGCGCATCGTCGGCACGGACGTTGCGGATCGCATCGCGCACGGCCGCCCTTTGCCGGCGACGCTCGACGAGATCGACGGCCGGACGGAAATCCTGCCGGCGAAGCACGTCCGCTCGCCGATCGAACGCGGCGACGTCTGGTATCACAGCTGGCAGGCGGGCGGCGGCTATGGCGATCCGCTCGGCCGCGATCCCGACCGGGTGGCCGAGGATGTCGCCCGCGGCGCCGTTTCGGCGGCGGCGGCGTCCGATATCTACGGGGTGGTCCTGGCGGCCGACGGCGGCTGCGACCGGCCTGCGACCGCCGGGCGCCGCGAGGGCCTGCGCAGCCAGCGGCTGGCGGAGGCGGTGACGCCCGATGCGGGCGATGCCGTGGTCTCGTTCCGGGGGTACGGTCGGCGGACCGTCGGCGATACCCTGGTGATCGACTTCGATGCCGGCCAGGTCGCGTGTGCCGTGTGCGGCCACGTCCATTGCCGACCGGAGGACAACCTGCTCGTCCACCTGCTGGAGATCGACGCGCCGCTCGCCGCCGCCGGGCCGGTGCGCGGACAGGACTACGACACCGGACGGTTCCGCCTGCGCCAGCTGTGCTGCGCCGGATGCGGCGCCTTGCTCGACGTGCAGGTCGCCCACGTCGGGGCGCCGCGTCCCTACGGGCGCATCGACGGCTGGCCTTCGTAACGGAGCAACGCCATGATCGTACGCTTTCGCATCGACAGCTCCGCCGAACCGAGGGTCGGCCTCATGATCGGCGACAAGGTGCACGACCTCAGCCCGCGCTATCCGACGGTGCGGTCGTTCGTCGCCGCCCATCCCGACGGCTGGACCGACGATCCAGCCGCGATCGGCGGCACGACGGTATATCCGGCGGCCCGCGTCCACCTGCTGCCGCCGGTGGACGACGGCGCCGGCATCTACCTGGTCGCGGCCAATTACAAGAAGCATGCCGAGGAGGCCGGGCTCGAGGTTCCGCAGGCCCCGGTCATCTTCATGAAACCGACCACCGCGCTGGTCGGCGCGGGCGAACCCATCCATCTGCCGCCGATCTCCAGGGAAATGGACTACGAGGGCGAGCTCGCCGCGGTGATCGGCCGTACCGCGACACGGATCGACACGGCCGACGCACCCCGGCACGTCGCCGGCCTCACCGTGGTCAACGACGTCACCGCGCGCGACCTGCAATGGGTGATGCTGGGCAAGAACCGCATCGTCGACTGGCTGTCCGCGAAGGCGCTCGACCGCTCGACTCCGATCGGGCCGGGAATCGTCAGCCTGCGCGGACGTCCAGGTCCCCACGCGCTCCGCCTCACCACCGATCTCAACGGCGAGCGCATGCAGGACAGCGAAACCTCGCTGATGGTCTTTTCGATCTGGGAACTGGTCGCCTTTCTGTCCGCCCGCGTCACGCTGCGCCCGGGCGACGTGCTGTCCACCGGTACGCCGGTCGGCGTCGGCGGTTTCCGCAAGATCTTTCTCAAGGCTGGCGACGTGGTGCGGGTCGCGGTCGACGGGGTGGGCGCCCTGGAAAACCGGGTCGTGCAGGACTGATCGCAATGGCAGGGTTCGCGGGCAAGATCGTTCTGGTCACCGGCGCCAGCCGCGGCATCGGCCTCGAACTCGCCCGCGCCTTCGCGGATGCGGGCGCGGCGGTGGGCTACGCGGGGCGCGACGCCGACAGCGTCGCGCGCGGTCGCGAACGGCTCGGCGAAGGACCGCGGCTTCGCGGCTTTGCGGCCGATCTCGCCCGATCGGGCGCGCCGGAACGCCTGGTCGCCGCCGCGGTCGAGGCGTTCGGCGGGATCGACGTCCTGGTCAACAACGCGGGCATCGCCGGCCCTGCCGATCCGTGGCAGGTCGACGAAGCCGAATGGGATCGCGTGCAGACGGTCAACCTGCGGGCCGCGTTCTTCTGCGCCCGCGCTGCGGTTCGGCACATGAAGGCGCGGGGCGGCGGCAGCATCGTCAACGTCTCCTCGGTCGCCGGGCAGATCGGCGGCGTCGCGACCGGCCCTGCCTATGTCGCGGCCAAGGCCGGCCTGATCGGCCTCACGCGCTCGCTCGCGCGGCAGTTCGCCCCCCTCGGCGTCCGCGTCAACTGCATCGCCCCGGCCGACATCGAAACCGACATGACGGCGGCGTGGCCGGACGAGCTGCGCCGCCGGCTGGTCGCGCTGACGCCGCTCGGGCGCTTCGGCACGGCGCGCGAGGTCTGCGGCGCGGCCTTGTACCTGGCGGGCGACGACGCCTCCTTCGTCACCGGCCAGACGTTGAATGTGAATGGAGGCATCTACATGGGTTGAACAAAACCGGCGCCGGCTGCGGCGCCAGAGTGCGGCAGTTTTTCCGCCGGGACCACAGGGAACAGGAAAGGAGTGCTGTCATGCCTAGGAATCGGTCCGTTTTTCTCAAGCGCGGCGTCGTCGCGGCGGTCGCGGTCGCCATGGCGGGCTTGGCCGCGGGCGCGGCCGTGGCGGCCGACCCGGTACGGGTCGGCGCGCTTTATCCGTTGTCGGGCCAGGTCGCCAAGTCTGGCGAGGACACGCTCAACGGCATTCGGCTCGCCATCGACATCGTCAACAACACGCATGCCGGTCTCAAGATGCCGTTCGCGGCGGGCGCGGGGTTGCCTGCCCTGGGCGGCGCCAAGATCGAGCTGATCGCCGCCGACCACCAGGGTTCGCCCGAAATCGGCGCCGCGGAAGCCGAGCGACTGATCGTACAGCGCAAGGTCGCCGCCCTGATCGGCGCCTTCCACAGCTCGGTCGCAGCCACCTCGAGCCAGGTCGCCGAGCGCATGGGGGTGCCGTACATCTCGGGCGAGTCGGAGGCGACGACCCTGACCGAGCGCGGCTATCGCTGGTTCTTCCGCACCACGCCGAGCTCCCGTACGCAAGCCCGCGACTTCTTCACCTTCCTGCGGGACATCAACAAGAGCCAGAACGCAGGCGTGCAGACGATCGCGGTGGTGCACGAGAACACGCTGTGGGGCCAGGAGTTCGCCAAGTCGGTCGAAGGCTACTTCAAGGATTTCTCCGAGTTCAAGCCGGCCATCGTGGTCGGCTACCAGCAAGGCACGTCCGACGTGACCAGCGAGGTGCAAAAGCTGATCGCCGCCAAGCCCGATGCCGTGTTCCACGCCTCGTACGACGCCGAGGCGATCCTGTTCGCGCGCACGTATAAGCAGTTCAACTTCAGCCCCAAGGGCGTGCTCGCCATTGGCGCGGCGTTCGGCTCGAACGCGTTTCGCGACGCCCTCGGCGGCGATGCCAACTACTTTTTCGTACGCGAGCACTGGTCACGCGACCTCGCCGGCCGCAACCCGCTGATCGGCCAGGTCGGCCAGATGTATCGCGAGCGTTACGGTAAGGACATGGACGGCACGCCGGCACGTGCCTTCACGGCCATGATGGTGCTGGCCGATGCGATCAATCGCGCCGGGTCGACCGATCCGGAGAAAATCCGGGCGGCCCTCGCGGCAACCAGGATCGCGCCGTCCGACATGATCATGCCGTGGGAAGGCATCCAGTTCGACCCCACCGGGCAGAATACGCTGACGCGAGGCATATTCGTGCAGACCCTGGACGGCGCGCCGAAGATGACCTGGCCGGCCGACCAGGCGGCGATCAAGCTGGTGTGGCCGCGACCGGCCTGGCGCTGAGCGGCCGTCGGCGACCGCGAAGCCCATGTCCGAGCAACTGATCATCCAACTGATCGTCAGCGGCCTCGGCATGGGCTTCATTTTCGCGTTGATCGCGATCGGGCTCACGCTGATCTACGGCGTGATGAACGTGGTCAACTTCGCGCACGGCGAGTTCCTCATGCTCGGCATGTACGCGAGCTACCTGGCTTTTGCCACCTGGGGCGCCGATCCCCTGGTCACGCTGCCGTTCGTCGTCGCGGCGATGTTCGGCTTCGGCCTGCTCGTCTATTACCTGCTGATCCGCCAGGTGCTGGGCGGCAGCATGCAGGCGCAGATCTTCGCCACCTTCGGCCTCATGGTCTTCCTTCAGGCGGCGGCGCAGTTCGTCATGGGCGCCGACTACTTCGCCGTGCGCGACAGCTGGCTGTCCGGCGTGGTGACGGTCGGCGGCGTGGTGTTGCCCGTTCCGCAGCTCGCCGCCGTCGCCGGAGCTTCGCTCGCCACGGCGGCGCTCTATCTCCTCGTGTTTCGGACGGCGGTGGGGCGGCAGCTGCGCGCGGCCGCGCAGGATGCGCAGGCGGCGTCCACACTCGGCATCAACCCGTCGGCCATGTACGCCCTGGCCTGGGGCATCGGCTCGGCCTGCGTCGGCGTCGCCGCGTCGCTGCTGTCCAACTTCTACTATGTGTTTCCGCGCGTCGGCGCGATCTTCGTGCTGCTGGCCTACGTGGCGGTGGCGCTCGGCGGCTTCGGTTCGATCCACGGCGCGCTGGTCGCCGGGCTGCTGATCGGCCTGTTGCAGGTGTTGACCGGTTTCTTCGTCAGTTCGGAGCTCAAGTTCGTGCCGGTCTACATGCTCTACCTCGCCGTCGTCCTGCTCCGGCCGCGCGGCCTGTTCGGGCGAAGCTGACCATGGCCGCGATGCCCGCCCGGCCATCCGTGTCGTCGGCCGTCGCCCTGCTGGTCCTCGCCGCGGCGGCGCTCGCGCTGCCGCTCGCCATCGGCGAGCGGCCGTTCGAGCTGCGCATGGCGACCCTGATCCTGCTGTTCGCCGTCATGGGGCAGGGCTGGAACGTGCTCGGCGGGTTCGCCGGCCAGGTGTCGATCGGCCACGGCCTCTATTTCGGCCTCGGCGCCTACACTACGGTGCTGCTCGCCCTTCGCCTCGACGTCGACCCCTGGCTGGGCCTCGTCGCCGGCGCGCTGGTCCCGGCGCTGTGCGCCGTGCTGGTCGGCATTCCGTGCTTCCGCCTGCGCGGCCACTATTTCGTGATCGCGACGCTGGTCGTCGCCGAATCGGTGTTCCAGATTTTCACCGTCTGGGAATGGGTCGGCAGCGCCGTCGGCCTGGAGTTGCCGGTCAAGCCCGAGGGGCTCGCCAATTTCCAGTTTCACCGCGACAAGACGCCGTATTACTACATCGCCCTCGCCATGCTGGTCGTGGTTACCGGCGCGCTGTGGTGGCTGCGCCGCTCGCCCCTCGGCTTTGTGCTCCGCGCCATCCGCGACGACGAGGACGCGGTGCGCGGCCTCGGCTTCTCGCCCCAGGCGTACAAGTCCATTGCCATGGCGATCAGCGGCGCGATTCTCGGCGTGGCCGGCGTGTTCCACGCCCAGTACGTGCTGTTCGTCGATCCGTTCAGCGTGCTCGGCCTGCACATCTCGGTGCTAGTCGCCCTGTTCGCCATCATGGGCGGGGTCGGCACCCTGGCCGGCCCGATCCTCGGCGCGGCCGTGCTGGTGCCGCTTTCCGAGTACGCGCGCATCCATTTTTCGGGCAGCGGTCGCAACGTCGATCTGCTGATCTACGGCTTCCTGATCATGGTCATCGCCGTCTATCGGCCGGACGGGCTGATGGGGTTGTGGCAACGTGCCCGCGTCGCCGCCATTCGTCTGACATCGGGCAGGAAAGGATCGGATCATGCGCCTGACGTTCACCTTCCAGCGCGGCGGCGTGTTGCACGTCACGACCCTCGCCCAAGCGCCTAAGACCGCGCAGGCGGTGCGCGCCGAACTGCCGATCGAGGCCAGGGTCTACCAGGCGCGCTGGTCGGGCAAGGAGAGCTTCGTGCCGGTCAACTTCAAGGCCAAGCCGCCGCGCGAGAACCAGAGCATCCGCGCCAGCCTCGGCGACGTGATCTATTTCTGCGAATGGAGCGAGTCGTACAACTACACCGGGTTCGAGGCGATCGGCATGTTCTACGGCCCCGAGATCATCCGCGAATGGCGCGGCGATGCGCCGGCCAACGTGTTCGGCCGCATCGATCCCGCCGAGCACGAGCTGCTGCTCAAGATCGGCGAGCGGGTGTGGCGCGAGGGCGGCGAGGGAATCTCGATCCGCGAAGCCGGGGCGTAGCGTGCCGCCGCTTCTTTCGGTGCGCGGGCTATCCAAGGCGTTCGGCGGCCTGCAGGCGGTGCGCGCGATTTCGTTCGACCTCGCCGCGGGCGAGATACTCGGCATCATCGGGCCGAACGGCGCCGGCAAATCGACGGTGTTCTCGCTGATCGCCGGGCAGGAAAGGCCGGATGCGGGGGACATCGCGTTCGAAGGTCGGGCGATCGGCGGGCTGCGTGCCGAGAGCATCGCCCGCCGCGGCCTGGTGAAGACGTTTCAGACCTCGCGGCCGTTCTCCAGCATGACGTTTCTCGAGAACGTGATGGTCGGCGCGCTCGCCCGGCGGGTCGGTCTGGAGCGGGCCCGTGCCGTGGCCATGGAGCAACTCGTGACCGTCGGCCTCGCCGACCAGGCCCATTCGCCGGCGGCGTGGGCCAGCACCGGCCAACGCAAACGGCTCGAGATCGCCCGTGCGCTGGCGACCGCGCCGCGCCTGCTGCTGCTCGACGAGCCGTTCGGCGGCGTCGATCGGCCGTCGATCGACGCGCTGATCCGGCTGTTGGCCGGGTTGCGCAGCGACGGCATGACCTTGCTGCTGATCGAGCACAACCTGGATGCCGTGCATCGGCTGGTCGACCGCGTGTTGGCGATGCACCTGGGCGAGCGCATCGCCGAGGGGACGCCGCAGGCGGTAACCGCCGATCCGCGCGTCGTGCAGGCCTATCTCGGGGCGAGCGAGCCGGCGCATGCTTGAGGTCGACAACCTGTCCGCCGGGTACCGCGGCCACCAGGTGCTGTGGAACGTCTCGATTCGCGTCGATGCCGGCGAGGTGGTCGCGCTGCTCGGCCCGAACGGATCGGGCAAGAGCACGCTGATGAACAGCATTTCGCGCCTGGTCGAGCGGCTCGACGGCCGCATCGTCTTCGACGGCATCGCGCTCCATGCCCTGCCGGCCCACCGGCTGCTCGGCTGCGGCCTCTCCCATGTCCTCGAGCGGCATCGGTTGTTCCCCTACATGAGCGTGCTCGAAAACCTCCAGCTCGGCGCGGGACCCCGCGCGCCGCGCCGCGCGGTGGCGGAAGGCCTCGACCGTGCCTACGGACTGTTCCCGCGCCTGCGCGAACGCGCCGGGCAGATGGCGGGATCGCTGTCGGGCGGCGAGCAGCAGATGTGCGCCATCGCCCGCGGCCTGATGAGCCGGCCCCGGATGCTGCTGATCGACGAGCCGTTCATCGGCCTTTCGCCCCACATGCGGACCGATGTCGCCGCCGCCCTCGACCGCATCAACCGCGACGGGGTCGCGATCCTGCTGATCGAGCAGAACGTCGCCGCCGCCCTCGCCATGAGCCGCCGGTGCTACGTGCTGCGCGAGGGACGCGTGGCGTTGCACGGGCCGTCCGCCGAGCTCGCGGCCGGCGGCGCCGTGGAGCGGGCCTTCCTCGGCCGCCTGGATCCCGCCGGCGCCGCCGTCAACTAGGTGTTGACGGCGGGGAGGGCCGCCTTTTATCGAGGGGCCGGCGATCGAGCCGGGAGCGGAGCGTGGCCAGCAAACGTCGAGCGGCAGTGAACGTCGACCTGCCTCCGCCCGCCCGGGCGCGCGCCGCGGCCAGCCTCGGCGGCGTCATCCGCAAGGCGCGCCGCGATGCCGGCATGACGTTGCAGGCGCTCGCCGACCGGTCGGACCTGTCGATCAGCTTTCTGAGCCAGGTCGAGCGCGACCGGCTGACCCCGTCGGTCAGCGCGCTCAAGCAGATCGCCGACGTGCTGCGCATTCCCGCCGGCGCCCTGATGTTCGGACCCGAGAACCGGGGCGGCGCGGCGGCGATCGGGCTGGTGCGCGCGAAAAGCCGCAAGCGCGTGGTGTTTCCCGATTCGCAGATCGCCTACGAGATGCTGACCCCCGACCTCCGCCGCCGGATGTCGGTGTTTTGGCTCAAGGCGCCGCCGCACGCCGAGAGCGGGCCGGTGTTCGCCCACGAGGGCGAGGATGCCGTCGTCGTCCTGCGCGGCCGCTTGCGGGTCGAGATCGGCGGCGTTTGGCACACCCTCGGCAAAGGCGACAGCCTCTATTTCAACAGCGAGCTGCCCCATCGCTGGCGCAACGACACCGACGCCGAGGCCGAGGTGATCTGGATTTCGACCCCGCCTTCGTTCTGACCGCGGCCGGCGGCTTTACCGCAGCGTGGGCAGCACCTGCTTGAGGTGGCTGAGGAAACCGTCGACCGCGCTGGGCAGGCGGCGGCCCTCGAGCACGCAGAGATCGACCGTCGCCTGCTGCAGGTCGCGGTCCGTCAGCGGCAGCGCGACGGCGAGCCCGGCCTCGATTTCGCGCCGCACGGTCAGGCGCGGCAGGAAGGCGATGCCGCTGCCGGTGCGGGCGAACCCGCGCATCGCCTCGATCGAGTTGGTCTCGAGCACCGGCCGCATCGTCAGCTTGGCCGAGCGGCAGCGGGCATCGAGCAGGGTGCGGATACCGAAGCCCTTGGGCGGCACCGCCAGCGGATGCGAGACCAGCTCTTGGAAGGCGACCTGCGGACGCGCCGCGAGTGGGTAGCCGGGCGCCATGATGGCGCAAAGCGGATCGCGAATGCGGGCGGCATAACGGACGCCGGGCTCGGGGTTGGACGTGAACGAAATCCCGATGTCGCACTCGCCGTTGCGCACCGCGGCGATCACGAGCTCCGCGCCCATGATGGTGAGGTTGAAGCTCACCCCCGCGAACCGCGTGCGGAAGGCCGCCAGCGCCTGGGTCAGGCCGTTGGCCACCACGCCCTCGACCGAGCAGATGCGGACGTGCCCACGACGCAAGCCCTTGAGGTCGTCCATCTCGGAATTGATGCGCTCGAGATCGAGCAGGGCCGCGCGCGCGTAATCGGCATAGAGTTCGCCGGCGGTCGTCGGCACCACGCCGCGGGCGTGGCGCTCGAACAAGGGCAGGCCGAATTCCTGCTCCAGGGTGCGGATCTGGCGGCTGATCGCCGACGGCGCCACGTGGAGCCGCTCGGCCGCCTCGCGAATCGATCCGGTGCGCACCACCTCGTTGAAATAACGCAAGCGGGCCAGCGGCATGGGGTGTCGGTCCTGTTCGGAAAATCAGAACGCTACGTTGCGAATATCATTCTTGCAACAACGGAAGGCGGGCGCCAAGGTGCCGGCAAACAGGTGCTCCAGTCGCTGGGCGGACGGCCGGGATCGGCGGCGGGCCGCCGCCCGCAGAGGTTCGACCGCACGGCGAGGCGATCCCGCATGTCACAGGTTCTGGCCATCGAGGCGGCGGGATACCGCTTCATCAAGGGGGTGTTCCAGTATTCCGCCGGGGTCGCCGCGCTGCCGGGCTTCGAAATCCACCGCGCGCGCTTCGCCCAGGCGTTGCCGCTGGCCGAGGGCTTTGCCGCGATCGAGCGCCACCTGAAATCGCTCGGCCGGCCGCTCGCCGCCTTCTGCGCCTGCGAACTGCGCTCGCCGAGGCCGTTCACCGAAGACGAGTTCGCCGCCTTCAACCGCCTTTACGTCGGCACCCTGGAGCGGTGGGGGGTCGTGCGGCAGGGCCTCAATCCGGTCGCCCGCACCAACATCTGCCCCGAGCTCGACAAGCCGCCGAGCCCCTGCTTCTACGCGTTTTCCTACACCATGCCGGCGGCCAACGGCGCGCGCGGCAGCTTCGTTGCCGCGGGCAGCGGCGAGGCGCCGGAAGGCATGGGCAGCTATCGCGACCACGCGATCCGCCTCGGCGACCGCAGCGTCGAGGGCATGCGCGAGAAGGCGCGTTGGGTTCTGGGCGAGATGGAGCGGCGCATGGCGGCCCTCGGCTTCGACTGGTCGCACGCCACCGGCACCCACCTCTACACCGTGTTCGACGTTCATCCCTTCCTGCGCGACGAGATCGTCGGCCGGGGCGCCGCGCGCGCCGGCCTGACCTGGCATTTCTCGCGGCCGCCGGTGCAGGATCTCGATTTCGAGATGGACGTGCGCGGCGTCTACGAAGAACACGTGCTCGCCTGATTCGAACGGCTGTCGGGGCGGCGGCGATGGCGAAACGGGTCATCTACACGGATCGGGTGATGCGGCCGATCGCCCACTTTTCGCACGCGGTGCGGATCGGCAACACGATCCACCTCGGCGCGACCGCGGGCACCGACGCGGCGCTGCGCCTCGCCGGCGACACGCCCGGCCGGGTGGACGTGGCGGCACAGGCGAGGCGCATGTTCGAGAACGCCGGCTACGTGCTCGGTCTGCTCGGCGCCGGCTTCGAGCACGTCGTCCGGGTCAAGACCTACATCGCCGACCTGCGCGACCGGCCGGTCTACGACGCGCTCTTTGCCGCCTCGCTGGGCGCGGTCGGTCCCGACCATACGATCGTCGGCTCGGCCGGCTTTCCGCTGCCCCAGGCGGCGATCGAGCTCGACCTGGTGGCGGCGGTCGACACGCCGATCCGCCGCCACGGCGATGCCGTCGCCGCCGGCAACCGCATCTACGGCAGTGCCGGGCCGGGCGCGCCGGGGGCCCCGGTGGCGCTCGGCTTCGACCGGCAGTGCGACGCCGCATTCCGGCGCCTTGCCGACCGCCTCGGGGCGGTCGGCGCACGGCTCGACGACATCGTTCACCTGCGGGCCACGGTCGCCGACAGCCGCGACATCCCGGCATGGCTCGCCGCGTTGGCGGCTAAGTTTCCGTCGCGGCCGCCGGCAGCGACCGTGACCGCCGCGGCCACCGCCGAGCCCGCCTGGCGCCTGCATCTCGAGGCGGTCGCGGCGCCGGGCGGCGGGCTGCCGATCGCGCCGGCGTCCGGCGCGCCGACGCATGGACCGGGTTCGCCCGCCGTCCAGGTCGACGGCGATCTCTTCGTCGGCGCCCAGCTCGGCTGCGCGGCGGACGGCGATTCCGGCGACGGGGTCGAAGCGCAGACACGCCGCGCCTGGGCGCGCGTGCAGGACATTCTGCACGGCGCGGGCCTACCGGCCGAAGCCGTCCTCCGCACCGACAACGTGCTGGTCGACTGGCGCGACTATGCCGGCTTCAATGCCGGCTACGGCGCCAACGCGACGGAGCCGTATCCGCCGCGCACCACCGTTCTGGGCGGCCTGCGGCACGCCGCGGCGCGCGTCCAGATCGAAGCGACCGCGCATCGCGACGGCGCCCGGGCGACCATCGTCCAGGTGCGCTGAGCGCAATCCCGCGTACCGGTCGGGGCCGCCGGTCGAGGCTCTGACGCCTGCGCAATCTCACGTCAACAATCGCTCCGGCGCGATTCGGCATTCCGCCGTTCCGGTCTTTCAGACCCGGGTTCGGGCCGCGCCTGATGTCAACATCCGTCGATCCCCTTGCCGCGGTCGCCCGGCGTGCCGACCCCGGCTCGACGCGGCGCGCGCAATGTCAACAAAGGGTCTTAGAGCCGTTCCGGAAAGTTGTTGAGTTTGAGGAATCGGTTGTGATTCATTATCTGGCACCCGCATTGACGAGGGAGTGCCGATGTGGACGCCTGAGCACCGCCGCGCCGCCGACTGGCGCGGCCTGCGTCAGGCGGGACGCAACGCCAGCCCGACCGCCGCGATCATCGACAGCCAGAGCACCAAGGCGGCGCAAAAAAAAGGGGCCTCGATCGATCCGCAGGGCTTCGATGCGGCCAAAAAGGTCACGGGCCGCAAACGGCACGTTCGATGGACCGCGCCCGAGGATGCAGTTCTGTAGTTGGCTGCCTCCGTGGATAGCGACACGTATACCCCTTCAACGTACGACTCTTTCATTCGCACCCATCTACCGGCCTCCCGGTGCCCAGAGAGCGTTGGATTCGGGGTCTTCTCCCTCCGCCAACTTCTATCGAGACAACGTTCTCCGCCTCCGGCGGCACCGACGAAACCCCCAGTATCCGCGCGGTTCACCCACCAAAGCTGTTGACCGAGTGAACCGCGCCGGAGCCCGAATTCGTCTC
>VGCQ01000043.1 GCA_016870055.1 Alphaproteobacteria bacterium
GGAATATGTCGACGCCGACGGTTGGCTGGACGAGATGCTGAAGGCTGCCAAGGAGCGGCGCAAGGCGCCCGACGACGTGAAGAAAGAGAAGGCGGCTGCCGAGGTCGGCCTGAGCTACGGCCGGCTATGCAATGTCGAGCAGATCGGCGTCACGACGGCCGACGCCATGTGCGCCTTCTTCGATGAAGGTCACAACGTCGAGATCATTCGCGGCCTGCGCAAGCAGCTCACCGTCGAAGCGGTGGCGCGTCGCGTGGTGGCGGCCGACGCCAAGCTCAAGGACAAGATCGTGGTCTTCACCGGCGAGCTGTCGTCGATGACCCGCGATGCTGCCAAGGCGCGCGCCGAGGAGCTCGGTGCCAAGGTCACCGACTCGGTGTCCAAGAAAACCAGTCTGGTCGTGGTCGGCGACAATGCCGGCTCGAAAGCCCGCAAAGCCGCCGAACTCGGCATCCAGACGCTCACCGAGCAGGAGTGGCTGAAGCTCGCCCGGTAGGATGGCCGGGCGGTTTGCCGGATGGTGGTCTCGATGTGCAGATTCTGCGGCTCGCCGACGCCATCCGGCGGCCGATCCGTGTCGGCAGGTCGGCCGCCGACTTCCGCAGCCCCCGGCGGAAATGCTAGAGCAGGCGCGGCCTGTGGCATCATCGTGATCGCACCCGCGTGCGGCGGCGCCCAATGAAGGTCTTTTGCTGGAGTCTGTCGAATGGACTTGTCCCGTTTTCCGCGCCGCCGCTACACGCATGCCCCGACTCCGATCGAGTTGCTTCCTCATTTCACAAAGGCGCTGGCAGCGACCTGCCCAGGCGGAGTGGGGCCCGAGGTTTGGATCAAGCGCGACGATTTGCTCGGCCTCTTTCCTGGCGGCAACAAGACGCGCAAGCTCGAGTTCCTGGCGGCCGACGCGTTGACGCAGGGCGCCGACACGCTGGTGACCTGCGGTGCGCCGCAGTCCAATCATTGCCGCATCACGTTGGCCGCTGCGATCAAGGAAGGGCTGAAGTGCCGCTTCGTCATCGAGGAGCGGGTCGCCGGCAGCTACAAGAAGGAGGCCGGCGGCAACAACTTCATGTTCGAGCTGATGGGAGTCGAAGCCATCACCGTCGTGCCCGGCGGCTCGGATATGGCGGCGGCGATGTCGCGGATCGCCCAGGAGGTCGCCTCGCTCGGTCGCAAGGCCTATGTCATTCCCGGCGGCGGCTCCAACGCCATTGGCGGCTTGGGCTATGTCGCCTGCGTGCAGGAGATGCAGCAGCAATGGCTGGACATGGGACTGGCGCTCGACGCCGTCGTGGTCGGCTCGGGTAGCTCGGGGACCCATGGCGGCATGGCGGCGGGCTTCTTCGGCAACAACATCAAGATCCCGCTGATCGGCATCGGCGTCAGCCGCGATCCCGCGGACCAGGAACCGCTGGTCCTCAAGGAAGCGCAGGCGGTCGCCGACCTGCTCGGCATCGGCAAGGTGCCGCGCGAGGCGGTGAAGAGCATCGGCGGCTACTGGCAGCCGAAATACTCGGTGCCCAACGCAAAGATGGTGGAAGCCGTCCAGATGCTGGCACGCACCGAGGGCGTCCTGCTCGATCCCGTCTACACCGGGAAGATCATGGCGGGTCTGATCGGCTTGGCGCGCCAGGGCTACTTCAAGCCCAACACCAAAGTGTTGTTCATGCACACCGGCGGCCTGCCGTCTCTCCACGTCTATGAAGACGTCGTGCTCGGCCGAGTCGCGTTGAAAGACTAACTGGGCTTACAGGGCGCGAGTCGCCTCGAGTAGCCATGCCTTGGTCGCCGCGTCGACCTGCCGCCCGACCGTCTCACGCACCCGCCGGTGATAGTCGTTGAGCCACTGCCGCTCGGCCTCGGTGAGCAGGCTGAGCACGACGCAGGTCAGATCGATCGGCGCCAGCGTCAGGGTCTCAAACTCCAGGTAGCGCCGATCGGCGTCAACGATGCTGGCTTCGCACACCGCCAGCAGGTTCTCGATGCGGATGCCGTAGGCGTCGGTCTTGTAGTAGCCGGGTTCGTTGCTGACGATCATGCCGGGCTGCAGCGCGACGCTGTTGGCGATTTTGGAGATGCGGTGCGGGCCCTCGTGGACCGACAGGTAGGCGCCGACGCCATGGCCCGTGCCGTGGTCGTAGTCCAGTCCGACCTGCCACAGCGCATAGCGCGCCAGCGCGTCGAGTTGTGAGCCGGTGGTGCCCACGGGAAAACGCGCCATGCCGAGCGCGATATGGCCCTTCAGCACGCGGGTGAAGCGGTCGCGCATCTCGGCGCTCGGCGTGCCGATCGCCACGGTGCGGGTGATGTCGGTCGTGCCATCTCGGTATTGGCCGCCGGAATCGACCAGATACAGACTGCCGAGTTCAAGCGTGCGTTCGCTCGCCTCGCTGGCGCGATAGTGCACGATGGCGCCGTTGGGGCCGGCGCCCGAGATGGTGTCGAAGCTGAGGTCGCGCAGCTCGCCGGTCTCCTGGCGCAGCGCCTGTAGCCGATCGGAGACCGCGATCTCGCGCAGCGTGCCGCGGCCTGACTCGCGAGCCAGCCAGCCGAGGAAGCGGCTGACCGCGGCGCCGTCGCGGCCATGGGCGGCGCGGATGCCGGCCAGTTCGACGGCGTTCTTACAGGCCTTGGGCAAGGCTACCGGGTCGGCCTCGCGCACCAACGTGGCACCGGCGGCCTGCAGGCGGTTGGCCACCCAGATCGGCGCCGACGCCGTCTCGATCAATACCCGCTTGTTGACCTTGCCCAGAGCGTCGAGCGCAGCACCGAGCTCGTCGGCCGGCGCCAACGTCACCGCGTTGCCAAGCCAAGCGACGGTGCGGTCCGGCACCTTGCGTCGGTCCATGTAGAGATCGACATGGCCATCGGCGTGCAAGAGCGCGAAGCTCAGCGGGAAGGGCGTGCGCGGCACGTCGCCGCCGCGGACGTTCAGCAACCAGGCGATCGAATCCGGTGCGGTGATCAAGGCGACATCGGCTTCCTTGGCCTTGATGTCGGCGCCGATCCGCGTCCGCTTGGCCGCGCTGCTTTCGCCGGCCAGTTCGTCGGGATGTGGCAGCACCGGCGCCAAAGGCGCGGCTGGCCGGTCGCGCCAGACGGCGTCGATGGGGTTGGCGTCGACCGGCACGAACTCGCCGCCGGCGCGACGGCAGGCGCGGGCGAAGCGCTCGTAGCCGTCGGCCGTCACCAGCCAAGGGTCGAAGCCAAGTTTGCCGCCCTTGGGTAGATTCTCGGCGATCCAGGCGTCTGGTGACTGCTCGGGGATCTGGTGCGGCACGAAGGCGTCGGTATCGACCTGGGCGCGCACAGCCAGCGTGTAGCGGCCATCGATGAAGATCGCAGCTCGGTCGGCCAATACGATGGCAAGGCCCGCCGAGCCGCTGAAACCGGTGAGCCAGGTCAGCCGTTGCGAGCGGCGCGGCACATATTCGCCTTGGTGTTCGTCGGCCCGTGGCACGACGAAGCCGGCGAGGCCGCGCCGTTGCAGCTCGCCGCGCAAAGCCGCCAACCGGCCGGCCGGCGCCGGCGAGGCGTCGAGTCCGTCGTCGGCCTGGGCGAGTTCAGTGCGCCACGCTTCGAGCGCGCGCGTGAGTTCGGCGTCCGCCCCCGGGGCGATCAGCTCGACCCATTCCGGCCCGGCCAGGCCGTCTGGAGCGGCGGCGACACCACGCATCAGGGAGTCGAGGGCGGCGGGATCAGGATGGCGGCCGCGCTGGCGCAGCAAAAGAAGAACGTCGTCGGGGGCAGAACTCATGGCGGCTGGACCCTACGCGGCGCGTTCGGCGGAGGCAAACAACGCAACAATCGGTCTTCCGCAGCAGCGAAATGCACGTACAAAGTACGACATGCAGCATGTGCATATCTGGGCTCTATATTGCCTAGTTATCTATATCGTTCAACACCCTATATTTGTCCTGTGCGGCGCAGCATTGAATATCGCGCCGCACAATTGAAGGAGAAACCCATGATGACCCAGCCGATTCGGATGTTCGAAAATCTGACCAGCGAAACTGCGCCGGCCGGGGGAAACGACAAGACTTCCAACGTCCTTGTGGATCGCCGGATGCTCGAACTGCGTGCCCGCTATGCCCGCGCCGAGTTCGTCGCCGACGGCCTTGCCGAGGCGTTGGTGTGGACCGGCCGTCAGGTCAAGAAACTGGTCGCCGCGGTCCAGACGAATCTCAAGCAGCGCGCCGCCGAGAGCCAGCTGCAGCGCATGACCGACCGCGAACTGGCCGACATCGGCCTCAGCCGCGCCGACATCCCGTTCGCCATCCGCGGCGGGGCGCTGGGCGCGATGCCGACGATCGATCCGGTGACCCCGGTCGCCGAGCCGGCAAACCAGAATTTGCGTCGCGTAGCGTGACCGACAGTAGCGTAGCGTAAGTGTAGAGTATGGGTACAAGGGCCGGCGCAAGCTGGCCCTTTTTTGTCGGTCACCGCCGCAACAGCAGGGTCCGCCACTGTGCACCGCCTTTTTCGCGGTCGAGTTGCCGTTCCAACGTCAGGCCGCGACGGGCATAGACGGACAGAATATGGTCGACCTGCTCGACCAGCAGGCCGCTCAAGAGGGCCCGTCCGCCTGGGCGCAGCGCCGCGACAAACGAATCGGAAAGCTCGGTCAGCGGGTCGGCCAGGATGTTGGCGACGATCAGGTCATAGGGCGCGCGCATTTGCAGCTCGGCCGCGCCGAGGCCGACGGCATGGACGAAACGGCAAAGATCGCCGACGCCGTTCAAGCGGGCGTTCTCGCTCGCGACCTCGATGGCCTGGACATCGTTGTCACCGCCGATCACGGGCCGTCGCCACAGCTTTGCCATGGCGATGGTCAAGATGCCGCTGCCGCAGCCGACATCAGCGGCATATTGAGTCTCGCCGACATCGAGCGTCGCCAGCATCTCCAGGCAACCGCGCGTCGTGGCGTGGGTGCCGGTGCCGAACGCCAGCCCGGCGTCGATCTCGAGCAACAGGCGTCCGGCCGGCGGATCGCCGGCATTGTGCGAGGGATGAACCCAGAACGGGCCGACGGCGAACGGCTGGAAGGAGCGCTGATTTTCCGCCACCCAGTCGATCTCGGGCAGGGTTTCCCAATGCCAGTCCGGCTCCACCGCTCCGAGCATGCGGCTCGCCGCGGTGATCGCACCCGCGACCAGCGGTGCGTCGGCATCGCCGAAAATCTCGATGCGCCAAGGGCCGTCGCGCGTCGTCTCGCAGCTCGTGACGACGAATCCTGCCTCCACGAGCCGCTCTTCCAGCGCGTTTTCCCAGCCAGCACGATCGGCCGCCGCGACGGTGAACCAAGCCTTGCCGACCACCATCGCTCAGGCTGCCAGGTAGAGTGCGCGCTCGGGCGGCAGAGCGACGCAGACCAAGTCGCCGGCGGCGCGCAGATCGTCGCCCGACTGGAACGGCGCGTCGATCAGCACCTCGGCGCCGCCAAGGCGCACGCCGTAGCGCACCGTGCTGCCCAGGAACTCGCGGTGCACGATAGGTCCGCGTAGCATGCCGCTGTCGGCCAGCCGAGCATGCTGTGGCCGGAAGACCAGCTTAGCGCCCAACGGTACTTTCACATGCTCAGGCAACGGCAGGCGCGCGCCTCCGGCTACCTCGAAGACGTCGCCGGCGACACGGCCATCCAGGATGTTGGCCGAACCGAGGAAGCCTGCGACGAAGAGATTGCCGGGGCGCTCATAGAGCTCCATTGGTGTGCCGACCTGGCGAATGATGCCGGATTCCATCACTGCCATGCGATCGCAGATGGTGTTGGCTTCTTCCTGGTCATGGGTGACGAAAATCGTGGTCAGGCCAAGCCGTCGCTGCAGGGTGCGCAGCTCGCGGCGCACGCTGACCCGCATCTTGGCATCGAGATTGGACAACGGCTCATCGAGCAGCAGCACCTTGGGTTCGATGGCGATGGTGCGGGCCACCGCGACGCGCTGCTGCTGGCCACCGGAAAGCTGTGCCGGCCGGCGGTCGGCAAAGGCGGACAGCCCGACCAGATCGAGTGCATCGCGCACCCTACGTTCGATCTCGCGGCGCGGCAGGCGGCGTTCCTCCAGTCCGAAAGCGACGTTCTTGGCCACGGTCATGTGCGGCCACAGGGCGTAGCTCTGAAACACCATTCCGACATCGCGCTTCCATGGTGGCAGGGCCGCCACGTCCTGGCCGTCGAGCAGGACCTGTCCGGTCTGTGCCTGGGCGAAGCCGGCGATCAGGCGCAGTAAGGTCGTCTTGCCGCAGCCGGAGGGGCCGAGAAAGGCGAAGAACTCGCCGGGCTGGATCGACAGATCGACGTTCTTCAGGACCGGCGTCGCACCGTAGCTCAGATTCACGCCTCGTATGTCGATGGCAACGGCTTTGGACATCGTACCCGTCATATATCGAGACCACGGGCACGTTGCGAGCGGTCGGCGGCGAGCTGCGACAAGCCCATGCATACCGCGACGATGATGACGGCGACCACGCCCAATGCCGCACCGGCGCCGCGCCCGGCTGGCGTCTGCATCAAGACATAGAGTCCGTAGGACAGCGGAGCGTCGGAGTTGTTCTGCACAAGCATCAGGACCGCCGACAGCTCGACGGCGGCGGTCGCGAAGCTGGTGACGAAACCCGCCAGCAGGCCGCCGGTCATCAGCGGGATGACGACACGTCGCACCGTGCGCGCCTTGGTGGCACCGAGATTCTCGGCTGCCTCTTCCAGCGCTATTGAGATCTGCTGCAAGGCGGCATAGGCGGCACGCAGAGCGTAGGGCAGACGGCGGATGGCGATCGCCAGCACGATCATGATCCACAGCGTTGCGAGTGGCACACCGCCGGGCAGCGTGACGCCGTAGAATGCACGGAGATAACCGATGCCCAGCACCACGCCGGGGACGGCCAGGGCTGCGCCCGCCATCCAGTCGAGCATCTGCCGGCCGGGCAGGCGCGTGCGCAGCACTAGGTAGGCGATGGCGCCGCCGATTGCCACGTCGATGGCGGCCGCCAGGCCGGCATAGAGCAGCGTGTTCTTGATGTAGATCGAGCTGTCGCCCAGCACGCGCGCGTAGTGGGCGAGGGTGTAGTCGTCGGGCAGCGGGCTGAACGACCATACCGTCGCCAGCGACAGCAGCACGAGGCCAAGATGCGGCGCCAGCACCAGGGCAAGCACCAACAGCACGACGCCATAGGCCATGACTGACTGGCCCCGCGTCAGCCGCCGCCGCGCCAGGCCACCGCCGCCGCGCTGCGCCGTGGCGTAGTCCTTGCCCTTCAGCACCTGGGCCGAGCCCCACATGGTGACCACGGCCAGCACGATCAGCACCACCGAGATGACATAGCCCATGGGGTCGTCGATGCCGATCGAGGTGATGCGCAGATAGGCCTGCGGCGCGAGCATCTCCTTGACGTTGAGCAGAAGCGGGCTCGCCACATCGTCGAACACCTTGACGAACACCAGGCTGGCGCCGGCAACGTAGCCCGGCATGGCGAGTGGCAGGGCGATGCGTCGGAACAAACGAAAGCCGTGGCTGCCGAGATTCTGCGCGGCCTCCTCCATCGCGCGGTCGATGTTGCGTAGCGCGGCCGACAGATTGACCAGGATGAATGGGAAGTAGTGGATAGCCTGCAGGAAAATCACCCCGTTCAAGCCTTCCATGAGCCCGATCTTGAAATCGAACCACTCCTCGAGCAGCAGGTTGACCGTGCCGTTGCGGCCGAACAGGAGCTGCATGGCGACGGCACCGACGAAGGGCGGCATGATCAGCGGCAGGAAACCCAGCGTCTGGACCAGCGCGGCGCCACGGAACTCGAAGCGCGTCGTAAGGTAGGCGAGCGGCAGCGCGAGCACCGATGCCCAGACCACGGTCATCGCCGAGACGTAGAGCGAGTTCCAGAACGAGCGAACGAATAGGTCGGTGCGCGCGAAGTCGAGGAAATTCACCAGTGTCGGCGCGCCCGTTCCCTTCTCGGTGAAGGCGACATAGGCAACCGTCGCCACCGGCACGACCAGGAAGACCAGCAGGAACAGCGCGATGGCCAAGGCCAGGACGGCTTGCCCCGACACCGGGATTCTGCCCCCTCGCGGAGCTCGCGAAGGGAAGGTGTCTGCGAAGCGGACTGAGGGCGCAGGGGCGGCACGATCGCTCATGCCGCCTCCACCGGCGCACAACGTCGACACCCCGCGCTTCGCGCAGGGAGGAACAGAGTCGCTATCGCACTCAACGAACCAACTTCAGCGCCTCGTCGGCCTTGGCCTGGGCCGCCGCGTACTTCTCCTTGGCGAAGGCGGCCCATTGCTGCTCGAGCTCGGCCTGGCGCGCCGATTTCTGCTTGCCGCCGGTGAAGGCCGCGCGCAACTCGGGCGCAGCCGCCTGGGCGTCGGTGACGGGCATCGCCGCGACCAGATCGCGCGCTTCCTTGGCCAGCGCGCGCGCCTGGGCGTTATCTTTCTTGGCCAGCGCCGCTTCGACGTCGTGCAGGGTCTTGGTGACGGCCTTGAGCGGCGCGAGCTGGAAGGTGATGAGCTGATCGAACAGGACGTCGACCGCCTCGCTGCGCTTCTCCGACAATTCGGCATTGAAGGTGAGTAGACCCTGCAAGTTCTTGTCCTTGAACGGGTTGGGATAGTCGGGCGGCGCCTTCTCGTAGGTCGCCGGCCGCACCGGCAGGCGGCGGATGGTCGGCGTCAGCAGCAGTTCCTGGCCGGCCGGCGACAGCAGGAATTCGATGAAGGCCTCGGCGAACATGCGGTTGGGCGCGTTGGCGACGATGCCGACATTGGCCGGCACCAGTGTGGTTACCGAGGGATAGACGAACTTCACGGGAAAGCCGCTGCCCTGCGAGGAGAAGGCGAAAAAGTCGATGACGATGCCATAGCCGACCTGGCCGGAGTTGACCGCTTCCGGCACGCCGAACGAGCGGTCGGTCACCTGGTGCAGGTTGCCCGAAATCTCCTTGATGATACGCCAGCCTTTGTCCCAGCCCTCGCCTTGCAGGATGGTCTCGATGGTGAGGTGGGTCGTGCCCGAGCGCGACGGTGCTGAGATCGAGACGTGGTCGTAGTACGGCGCCTGGGCAAGGTCCTGCCACTCCTTGGGCGTCGGCAGTTTCTTGGCCTTGACGTAGCGGTCGTTCCACATGATGCCGTAGCCCGAGGCGGCGAAGCCGGAATAGAAACCGTCCTTGTCGTTGACCGGATACGACCCGACTTTCTCGGCGATACCCCGGGCCTTGGGTTTGTACAGCGCCAGGAGCTTCTTGGCCTTCAGCACCTCGAACGCGTCGGGCGCCGACGCCCAGAACAGGTCGACCTGGTTGTTGGCCCGCGTCTCCTCCAGATACTTCACACCGGCGTTGGTGTTGCGGTTCTGCACTTCCAGGGTGACGCCGGGTGCGGACTTCTCGAACGCCCTGCGGATCGGATCGGTCACATCCTTCGAGAAAGAGGTGACCACCGTCAGGCTTCCCATCTGCGCGGAAGCACTGTGGGCGACGAGAACGAGGCCCAACGCCAGGACAATCGAACGAACCATGACACCCACCCCTCTGACGCCGCTCAGGCGGCTTCGATGAAACTGTCCAATACTTTCTTGGGCCCGGCTTTCTCGAATTCGATGTCGAGCTTGTTGCCATCGACCGCGACGATGCGGCCGTAACCGAACTTCTGATGGAATACGCGTTGACCGACGCTGAAATCGGGCTTGTCACCCTCGACGGCGCGGCGGTCGTCGAATGTCTCGTCGCGCCAACGCGTGCGCGCCCTTCCCATTCCGGTAACGCCCAGGCTTTCGTAGTCGAAGCCGCCCGCCTGCTCACGCAGGCCACCGTGATGGCCGGCGGAGTAGGTCGCGTAGAGCCCCGCATCGCTGCTTTCCGCCAGATGGCCGGTCGGCAGCTCGCGCAGGAAGCGCGACGGGATGGCAGCTTGCCACTGGTTGAAGACGCGGCGGTTGGCGGCGAACGAGACATAGGCCCGCTTGCGCGCCCGCGTCAGGCCGACATAGGCGAGCCGGCGTTCCTCCTCCAGCCCGGCCAGACCTTTGTCGTCGAGCGCGCGCTGGTTGGGGAACAGGCCTTCCTCCCAGCCCGGCAGGAACACGGTATCGAATTCCAGCCCTTTGGCGGCGTGCAACGTCATGACGCTCACCATGTCGCCGCCCGATCGCTCGGCATTGTCGGCCAGCAACGCCACATGCTCGAGGAAGGCCGGCAGGGTGTCGAACTCCTGCAGGGCGTTGGTCAATTCCTTCAGGTTCTCGAGGCGGCCTTCGGCCTCGGGCGAGCGGTCGAGCCGCAGCATGTCGGTGTAGCCCGATTCGTCGAGAATCGTTTCCACCACCTCGACGTGGCTGATGCCGTCGAGCATGGCCCGCCAGCGGTCGAAGCTTCTAATCAGGTCGCCCAGCGCCTTGCGTGGCCGCGCCTTCAGCTCGTCCGTCTCCAGTGCCCGCCGCGTCGCTTCGAACAGCGACACCTTCTGGGCGCGTTGAATGATGCGTAGCGCGCGCAGCGCCGATTCGCCCAAGCCGCGACGCGGCGTGTTGTAGATGCGTTCGAAGGCGAGGTCGTCGTCCGGCTGCACGGTGACGCGGCAGTAGGCCAGCGCGTCGCGGATCTCCTGGCGTTCGTAGAAGCGGGGGCCACCGACGACACGGTAAGGCAGGCCCATGGTGATGAACCGTTCCTCGAATTCGCGGGTCTGGAAGCCGGCGCGCACTAGGATGGCGATCTGGCTGAGCGCATGCTTGTCGCGCTGCAAGGCCTCGATCTCCTCGCCGATCGAGCGGGCTTCCTCGTCGCCGTCCCACACACCGCGCAGCGAGATGCGTTCGCCTTCCTTCATATCCGTCCACAGGGTTTTCCCCAGGCGGCCCTCGTTGTGCGAGATGAGGTGCGAGGCGGCAGCCAGGATGTGCGGCGTCGAGCGGTAGTTCTGCTCCAGGCGGACCACTGTGGCGCCGACGAAGTCCTTTTCGAAGCGCAGGATGTTGCCGACCTCCGCGCCGCGCCAGCCGTAGATAGACTGATCGTCGTCGCCGACGCAGCACACGTCCGACGTGCCCTGGGCCAGCAGCCGCAGCCACAGATACTGCGCCACGTTGGTGTCCTGGTATTCGTCGACCAGGATGTGGCGAAAGCGGCGGTGGTGCTGGGCGAGGACATCGGGATGGCTCTGCCACATGGTCACGCAGTGCATCACCAGGTCGCCGAAGTCGACGGCGTTCACCTCAGCCAGCCGCGCCTGGTACTGGCGATAGATGTCGACCGCCTTGCCGTTGGCGAACTCGCCGGCGTCGTCGCCCGATACCTTGTCGGGCGACAACGCGCGGTCCTTCCAGCGCTGGATGATGCCGGCCAGGATGCGGGCCGGCCATTTCTTGTCGTCGATGCCTTCGGCCTGCAGCAGCTGCTTGATCAGCCGCGTCTGGTCGTCGGTGTCGAGGATTGTGAAGTTGCTCTTCAGTCCGACAAGTTCGGCATGGCGGCGCAACACGCGCACGCCGATGGCGTGAAACGTGCCCAGCCACATGCCATCGGCCGCCCCGCCAATCAGCCCGGCGACGCGATCCAGCATTTCGCGCGCCGCCTTGTTCGTGAAGGTGACGGCGAGGATTTGTGGGGTCCGGGCGCGGCCGGAGATCAGAAGGTGGGCAATGCGGGTGGTCAGCACACGCGTCTTGCCGGTGCCCGCGCCGGCCAGCACCAGCAGCGGTCCGCCCTGATGGATGACCGCCTGACGCTGCGCCTCGTTCAGCCCGTCGAGATGGGCGGTCGACAGCACGGCACGCCGCGCCGGCTGTGGATCGTTGGCTGCGGGCTCGTCGACGATTTCGAACGGATCGGCGGGGGGCGCCATGCAGCGTCATATAGCAATCGCAGCGCCGTACGCCTATCTTTGACCACCGGGGGAAACTGCTGGTGAACGCGGAGGGTGCCGATGGCCCGAGGGTTGAACGGTTCGGCGAACGGCGCCGGTGGTCACGCTCCCACCGGCCGCGAGGCCGTCGAGGCGCGCCTGCCCGGGGTCTCCAACCTGCCGCCCGAGGTGGCGGCTGCGCTGCCGGCCGTGGTCGGGCTGCGCACCACCATACCGGCCGACCGCCGCACGGCGCGCACACTCGGCACCGAGCGCGAAGGCCACGGTATCTTGATCGGCGATGACGGGCTGGTCGTCACCATCGGGTATTTGATCATGGAGGCCGACACCGTCACCATCACCGACATCGACGGCATCGACCGGCCTGCCCACATCGTGGGCTATGACTACGAAAGCGGCTTCGGCTTGGTGCGCACCGAACGGCCGATCCGGCTGAAGCCTATGCCGTTCGGCGATTCTGACACGTTGGAGCTGCGCAGCGAGGCCTACGTCGCCGGCCTGGGCGGCGAGAAGGCAACGCTCAAGGTCAAGGTCGCTGGGCGGCGCGAGTTCGCCGGCTACTGGGAATATCTGCTCGACAACGCGATCTTCACTGTGCCGGCCTATCCGCTGTGGGGTGGCTCGGCGCTGATCGGCCAGGACGGCGCACTGCTCGGTGTGGGCTCGCTGCTGGTGCAGGAAGCGCTCGGTCCGGGGGCGCCGGCTTTTCCCGGCAACATGTACGTGCCGATCAACCGGCTGAAGCCGATCTTCCAGGAACTGCTGAGCAAGGGTGGCCTGTCGACGCCGCCGCGACCCTGGCTTGGCCTTTATTCCGTCGAGCATATGGGCCAGGTCGTGGTAGGGGGCGTTTCCGAGGGTGGTCCGGCCGATCGTGCCGGCCTGCAGCGCGGCGACATTCTGCATGCCCTGGACGGTCAGGTGCTGGACGATGTCGCGGACTTCTATCGCAAGCTGTGGGCGAGCGGTCCGGCCGGCACGGCGGTGACGTTGCGCATGGAACGCGACAACGATTCCTTCGAGGTCACTGTGCGCACCGGCGACCGCGCGCACTATCACAGGTTCGGTTCGGACTAGCGACCACACGACAGACGAGGAGAAACGATCGATGGCCAGGGCTTTTGCCTCGCAGACGGATTTGGCAGAGAAGAAAATCACCTTCAGCCGCCTGTCGGAGCACGCGTACGCCTTCACCGCCGAGGGCGATCCCAACACCGGAATCGTCGTCGGCGACGACGCGGCGCTGGTGGTCGATGCCCAGGCAACACCCAAGATGGCACGCAAGGTCATCGAGTATATCCGCACCGTGACCGACAATCCGATCAAGTACGTCGTGCTGTCGCACTACCATGCGGTGCGCGTGCTGGGCGCCTCCGGTTTCGAGCCGCAGCACATCATTTGCAGCGAGGCGACACGCGAGATGATCGTCGAGCGCGGCGCACAAGACTACAAGTCGGAGCTGCAGCGCTTTCCCCGCTTGTTCGACGCCGCCGAGACCATCCCGGGTCTCACCTGGCCCACCATCACCTTCGCCGATCGCATGTCGATCTGGCTGGGCAAGCTGCAGGTCGACATCATCCATGCCGGGCGCGGCCACACCAAAGGCGACACCATCGTCTGGTTGCCTGAGGAGCGCACACTGTTCAGCGGCGATCTGGTCGAGTACGGCACCACGCCCTATGCCGGCGACGCCCACTACAAGGACTGGCCCGAGACACTGCAGAAGCTGCGCGACCTCAAGCCGCTCGCCCTGGTGCCGGGTCGCGGCGATGCCCTGATGGGCGAGACGGCGGTCGAGGAGGGTATTGCCGGCACCCAGGCCTTTCTCAGCGGCCTCTACAAAGTAGTGTCGCGAAGCGCTGCGGCCGGCGACAGCCTCAAACAAGCCTACGACACGGCGATGGCGACCCTGCAGCCGCGCTACGGCAACTGGGTGATCTTCGAGCACTGTATGCCGTTCGACGTGTCGCGCGCCTACGACGAGGCCAAGGGTCTCGACCATCCGCGCATCTGGACCGCCGAGCGCGACATCGAGATGTGGTCGGCGCTGGAGAAGGCGGGCTGAGCCGCTCATTTCCTCTCTCGCCACGAGGGAGAGAAGAGAAGGGCATGAGCACCTACACCTACCGCCACTACCCCTACCGTCGCCCGCCGGAACTTGACGGCAAGACCATGCGCCGGCCTGTCGTGATCGTGGGCGCGGGACTGGCAGGTCCGACGCTGGCACTGGAACTGGCGCAGCACGGCGTCGCCACGATCGTGCTCGACGAGGACGACACGGTCAGCGTCGGCAGCCGCTCGATCTGCCAGGCCAAGCACAGCCTCGAGATCTGGGATCGCTTCGGTATTGCCCAGCGTATGGTCGACAAGGGCATCACTTGGGAGCAGGGCGAAGTCTATCTCGGCGACAAGCCGGTCTACCATTTCAACCTGCAGCCCGAACCCGGCCACAAGTTTCCGGCGTTCGTCAATCTGCAGCAGTACTATGTCGAGCAATATCTCTATGAGCGCTGCCAGGCCGAGCAGTTGATCGACCTGCGCTTCCGCAACAAGGTGGTGGCGGTCGCCCAGGAGCCGGATCATGTCGAGCTCGAGGTCGAGACGCCGGACGGTCGCTATGCGCTGCAGGCCGACTGGCTGGTCGCCTGCGACGGCGTGCGCAGTCCGGTACGCCATATGCTCGGTCTGCCGTTCGAGGGCGAGGTGTTCCACGACCAGTTTCTGATCGCCGACATCCGCCTGCTCGACGAGCTGCCCAAGGAACGGCGGTTCTGGTTCTACCCGCCGTTCCATCCCACCAACTCGGTGCTGCTGCACCGCCAGGCCGACAACGTGTTGCGCGTCGACTTTCAGCTCGGTCGCGACGCCGACGCCGAGGAGGAGAAGAAATCCGAGAACATCGACCGCCGCCTGCGCCTGATGTTCGGCCCGCAGGCGCGCTGGCAGCACGAGTGGAGCAGCGTCTATACCTTCACCTGCCGCATGATGCCGCGCTTCGTCGACGGTCGGACGATCTTTGCCGGCGATGCCGCGCACGTCGTCTCGCCGTTCGGCGCGCGAGGTGGCAATGCGGCTATTGCAGATGTCGACAATCTCGCCTGGAAGCTCGCCTTGGTGCTGGCGGGTCGGGCGCCGGCGGCATTGCTCGACACCTACTGCAGCGAACGCCGCGCCGCGGCCCGCGAGAACATCCTCAACTCTACGCGCAGCACCGACTTCATCACGCCGAAGTTCCCGGCGTCTCGCGCCTTCCGCGACGCCGCGCTCACGCTCGCCAAGGACTTCCCGTTCGCGCGCGCCTTGATCAACAGCGGCCGGCTGTCGGTGCCGACCGTGCAGCCTGGCTCGCCACTCGATACGGCCGACCGCAACGGCGACTGGGCCGGCGGTCCTGGTCCCGGCCAAGCCATGCTCGACGCACCGATCGATGGCGGCTGGCTGATCGATCACCTGGGGCGCGATTTTTCGCTGCTGATCTTCGGCGAAAGTGCCATCGATCCGGGGTCCGACGTCACAGTCCTTCGCTTTGCCGCCGACGGTCTGTTGCAGAAACGCTATGACGCTCGGCCAGGCACGGCCTATCTGGTGCGGCCGGATCGCTACATCGCCGCGCGTTGGCGCACGCTCGAGCCAGCCAAGGTCGGAGCAGCACTCGATCGCGCGAGGGGAGGATGCCTATGACCGAACTGCGCCGCACGCTCAATCTCGCGCGCCCGGACGATGTCTACAACGCCATCGTCGATGCCCACAAGGACCTGAACGACGCAGAGTGCCGCGACTTCGATGCACGCCTGATCCTGCTCCTGGCCAATCACATCGGCGACGAGTCGGTGATTCGCGAGGCCTTGCAGGCGGCAGCAAGATGAGCGGTCGAGTCCCGCTCACGGTCCGCCCTGCGACGGTCGACGATGTCGATCTGCTGCACCGCTTCTCGATCGACCTCGCGACCTACGAGGATCAGCCCAACGCCGTCACCGCCACACCACAGTCCCTGGCGCGTGACGGTTTCGGCAAGGACCCGCAATTTGCCGCCCTGATCGCCGAGCGGGGCGACAAGCCGATCGGTTTCGCGCTCTACACCTACAACTACTCGGTCTGGACTGCGGCGCGGGGCATTTTCATCGAGGACATCTGGGTGGTGCCCGACGAGCGCCGTGGCGGCGTGGCGCGGGCCCTCATGCGGGCGCTGGCCCGTGAATGCCTCGCCAAGGACTATCGGCGCATCGATCTCAACGTGCTCGATTGGAACCCCGCCCGTGGCTTCTACGAGCGCTTGGGTTTCCAGTGGATTCGTACTTGGCTGCCCTATCGGCTGAGCGGCGAGGCGTTGGAAAAGCTGGCGAAGGAGGTGCCGCGCTGAAGTCGCGCGTTACTTCTTGCCGAGTCCCATGACTCGCCCCACTTTGGTGGGGCGCGGCAGGTCTTTGTGGGTCGCCCATAGCTCCTCGAGGCGTTCGGCCGCTGGCACCGGCCAGGGCGCCGAGCGTCGGCTGGCATAGTCGATGTTCATGACGATGGTCTCGTTGGTTGCCGCCAGGTAGCCCTGGTCGGCGTGGAACATCTCGTGGAAGAGATGGACCCGTTTGCCGTCGCGCGCCAGGAGTTGCGTTATGAAGCGCATCGGCGCTCCCTCCCGCATCTCGCGGTCGTAAGTGACGTGGGTTTCCAGCACGAAGGTCATGCCGAGCTTGCCGTCGACATAGCGCCGGCCCAGTCCCATGTTGCGCATGAAGGTGCCGGAGGCCTCGTCGAACGCCGTGACATAGAACGCGACATTCATGTGGCCGTTCCAGTCGACCCACTCGGGCAGCACGGTGGCGTGATGGATATCGAGCGGCGCACGAGTCACCAACTCGGGCAGTTCGTAAGGCAACGACTGAAGCATACGCTATTTCTTCCTCTTGATGCCGATGAGCCGGCCGGCCTGCGGCGGCACGGGCAGGCTCTTGTGGGTGGCCGCGAGCGTCTCTATGCGCGGCATGGCCCAGTCCGGCCACGGCGCCGAGCGGCGCGTGGCGTAGTCGATGTTCATCAGCATCAGCTCGTTGGTTGCCGCGAGGTAGCCGTCGTCCGCATGGTACATGGCGTGGATAAAGTGCAGGCGCTTGGCGTCATAGTCGAGAATCTGGCTGGTGATGCGCAGCGGATCGCCCTCCTTGACCTCGCGGTCGTAGGTGACGTGCGCCTCCAGCACGAAAGTCATGCCGATCTTCTCACGGGTATACTCCCAGCCGCAGCCGAACTGGTTGCACAGCGTGTCGGTCGCTTTGTCGAAGGCCACGACATAGAAGCCGACATTCATGTGGCCGTTCCAGTCGATCCATTCCGGCAGGACGGTGGCACGGTGCCGGTCGAGCGGGGCCGCGAGGTCGAGCTCGATCATGGGGTACGGAGGTAATTTCATGCGGGCGGACCGTAGCGAAACGACGGCTTGCACCGCAAGTTCCTCACTATGTCGCCGTTGCGAGGAGTCACATGGTGAAGAAGACGAAGGCCGTGGTCTTGGGTGTCGGCGCCGAGAAAGGCCTGGGTGCCGCGGCCAGCCGTCGCTTTGCGAAAGAGGGCCATCACGTGCTGGTGGCTGGCCGGACCGCCGCCAAGGTGGAGAAGGTCGCCGACACGATCCGCAAGGGCGGTGGCGCGGCAACGCCGATCGCAGTCGATGGTACGCGGGAGGCCGACGTGATCGCGCTGTGGGATCGCGCCATGACCGACGATGCCGACGGCGCGCCGGCCGATCTTGCGGTTTTCAACATGGGCAACAACGCCGCCGTCGATATCCGCGAGATGACGGCTCGGCATTTCGAGGATTCCTGGCGCGTCGGCTGCTTCGCCGGCTTCCTGTTCGGCCGCGAAGCGGTGCGTCGTCTGGCGCCGCTCGGGCGCGGCACGGTCATCTTCACCGGCGCTTCGGGGTCGTTGCGCGGCCGCCCGCGCTTTGCCGCCTTCAACGCGACCAAGGGCGGCCTTCGTCTGCTGGTGCAGTCCCTGGCGCGTGAGTTCGGGCCGCAGGGCCTGCACATCGCCCATGCAATCATCGACGGCGGCATCGAGGGTGACCGACTGCTGTCGCGCATGCCCGATCGCAAGGAAAAGGCCGGCGCCGATGGACTGCTCGATATCGAGGCGATCGCCGACAGCTATTGGCATCTCCAC
>VGCQ01000044.1 GCA_016870055.1 Alphaproteobacteria bacterium
GATCGCCTCGCCGCCGACCCGCACCGCCGCCTGCTCGGGGCCGAGCCAGCGGTCGGTGTCGATCTTCACCTTGACGCCGCAGTAGCTGAAGATGCCCTCGGTCACGACCGTGACCATGTCGACGCCTTCGTGCTTCGACGAGACTATGAAGGGCGCGGGCTTGTAGTCGGGATAGGTCGTGGTGGCGCCGATTCCGGTGACGAAAGCGCCCTCGCCCTTGCCCAGCTCACCTCGCCACGCGTCGCTGCCTTCGACGAAAGCGACGCGCGCCAAGTCGGGCTTGGCCAACAGGACCAGCGGATCGACGCGCACCAGCCGGCCATCTTCGTTGGCGTAGCGATCGCAGGCGCCGGCGCGGCCGGGACGGATGCGGCACAGCACCGGGCAGGCATCGCAGCGCACGATGCCGGCCGTGGTCTCGGCTTCGCTGAGCGCGATGTCGTCGCTCATGGCGTGATCTCCGCGGCTACGATGGCCTCCCGCAGGCGATGGGGCAACAGCGGCAGGCGCGTGGCGCGCACGCCGGTGGCGTGCTGGACGGCGCCCAGGATGGCGGGCGCGGTCGGCACCAGGCCGGGCTCGCCGACGCCCTTGGCGCCGGACGGGCCGAGCGGCTCGCGGTCCTCGATCAGGATGCACTCGATCTCGGGTACGTCGCCGACGGTCGGGATCAGATAGTCGTGCAGGTTCTCGGTGCGACCGGGCAGATACTCTTCCATCAGCGCCAGCCCCAAGCCCTGGGCGATGCCGCCCTCGATCTGGCCTTCGACCAGCGCCGGGTTGATGGCGCGGCCGACATCGTGGGCGGCCACGACGCGCAACACCTTGACCGTGCCGAGCTCGAGATCGACCTCGACCGTGGCGATCTGCGCGGCAAAAGCATAGGTGGCATAGGGAATGCCCTGCCCGTCGGCATCGAGCGGCGTGGTCGGCGGATCGAAGCTGCCGTCGCCGATCAACGGGCCGGCCTGGGCAAGATCGATGGTGCGCACCTCGCCGCCGTCGCGTACGGCAAGCACGGCGCCGTCGAGCGACAAGGCCGCGTCGGTGCCGGCATTGGCCAGCCGCAGGATCTGCCGGCGCAGATCCGCCGCGGCGCGCTCGGCCGCCTTGCCGGAGACGAAGGTTTGGCGCGAGGCCGAGGTCTTGCCGGCATCGAGAGTGAGGTCGGTGTCGCCGGCGACCAGCGCGATCCGGCCGACCGGCAGGCCGAGCGCGTCGGCCGCGATCTGGCTCAGGATGGTATTGGAGCCCTGCCCGATGTCGACGGCGCCGCTGTAGAGCGTGAGCGTGCCGGCCGGCGACAGGCCGATGCGCATGCGCGACGGATTGGACATCGAGGTGTTGCCGATGCCGTACCACATGCAGCCGATGCCGACGCCGCGCCGCTTGGCGCCGCCGGACCTGTTGAAAGCGGCAACTTCCTGATGGGCTTTACGCCAATGCGGCCGCAAGGCGTCGAGGCATTGGGCGAGGCCGGCCGAATGGGCCAAGGTCTGGCCGGTCGCCGTGCTGTCGCCGGCCCTGAGTGCGTTCAAGTGCCGGAACTCGAGGCGGTCGATGCCGAGCTTGTCGGCCAGCGCATCCATCATCGCCTCGTGGGCGATCGCCGCTTGCGGCACGCCGAAGCCGCGGAAGGCGCCGGCCGGCGGGCCGTTGGTGAAGAAGGCCTCGCCCCAGGTGGCGACGTTGGGCACGTGATACGGCCCCATGGCGTGGACCGGCACGCGGTTGGCGACGGTCGGCCCCCAGGAAGCGTAAGCGCCGGTATCGAAGCTGGCCGTCACCTCGCAGGCCAGCAATTTGCCGGCGGCATCGCAGCCGAATTTTGCGGCGATCCGCGACGGATGACGCTTGGTCGAGGCGGCCATGCTCTCGGGCCGCGTATAGACGAACGCCACCGGCCGGCCGAGCGCCCAGGCCGCCAGTGCCAGCAGCGGCTGCACCGAGAGATCGAGCTTGCCGCCGAAGCCGCCGCCGCAGGCGGTCGGCACGATGCGCACCGCCTCCGGCCGCAGGCGCATGATGCTCGCGACCTCGTCGCGGTCCATGTAGGGCGTCTGGGTCGAGGCGTGGATTTCGAGGCGGTCGCCAACACGCACCGCCCAGCCCGCCTCGGGCTCGATATAAGCGTGCTCGACGAAGGCGGTCTCGAACACGCCCTCGGTGACGGCGGCGGCGGCGGCGAAAGCCTCGGCGACCTTGCCGCGGCGCACGCCGCCTTCGAGCAGGAGATTGCCCGGCTTGTCGGCCTGGACCAGCAGCGCGCCGTCTGCCGTCGCAGCAGCGATGCCCATCACCGGCGTCTCCGGCAGCCAGGCGATCGGCACGTCCTCGTCGCGGATCGACAGCACTGCTCGGCGATCACCGACCAAGGCGACGACCGCCTCGCCGCGATAGCGCACCACGCCGTCGGCCAGCACCGGCTGATCCTTGATGTCGGGATAGATGCCATAGCCGTTGAACGGCACGTCGGCCGCCGTCAGCACGGCCGCCAACCGCTGCCGCAGCGGCGCCAGATCGCCCAATGCAAAGCGGGCGCGGGCATGCGGCGAGCGCACGACGCGAATCCACAGGGCGTCGGCCGGTACCGCATCGGCGCCGAACGCCTCGCGACCGGTCACCTTGGGCAGGCCATCGACCCGCACCAGGCGGGCGCCGACCGCGGCGCCCGTCGTCGGTGCGCGCGGCGGCGCGGCAGCCACATTCATGACGGCATCGACGATCTTGGCGTAGCCGGTGCAGCGGCACAGCACGCCGCCCAACGCCTCCTCGACCTCGCCGCGGCACGGCTTGGAGTTGCGACGCAACAACTCGGCGGCCGCCATCAGCATGCCGGGCGTGCAGATGCCGCACTGTGCCGCGCCGTGAGCCAAGAATGATGCCTGCAGCGCGGCGGCGCCGTTGGCCAGGCCTTCGACCGTCTCGATCGTGCGCCCTTCGATCTGACCCATTGCCACCAGGCAGGCGCAGGTCTGCCGGCCGTCGAGCAGGACCGTGCAGGCGCCGCAATCGCCGGCATCGCAGCCGATCTTGGTGCCGGTCGATCCGAGGTCGTCACGCAAGGCGGCGGCCAGCCGCGTGATCGGCGCGCCCTGCCAAGCGACAGCCTTGCCGTTCAAGGTGAAGCCCACCTTCACGACGCCAAGCCCTCCAGCAAACGGCGCAGCAGGACCACGACGGCGTCCCGTCGATAGGCCGCACTGCCGCGCACGTCGTCGATCGGCGACAGCGGCGCGAGCTGAGCGGCGTCGACCCGGGCGGCGAGTTGCTTGCGACCCGAACCGATCAGCGCCGCCTCGAGCGCCGGCAGACGCCGGGCGACCGGCGAGCAGGCACCGACCGCGACGCGCGCCGCCGCCACCCGATCGCGCTCGAACTCGACCACCGCCGCCGCCATGGCGATGGAGATCACGAGATAGCGTCGCGCACCCAACTTCAGGAAGCCGCTCCTGGCCGGGCGGGCCGGCCGCGGCACGTGGATCGCCGCCAACAACTCGCCCGGCTGCAGCGCGGTTTGGCGAGCGCCGGTGACGAAGTCGCCGAGCGGCAGGCGACGGGCCGTCGGTCCGGCGATCTCGGCCGCGGCATCGAGCGCCAGCAGGCAGGGCACGCCGTCGGCGGCGGGCGAGGCGTTGCACAGATTGCCGGCGATGGTGCCGACATTCTGGATCTGGCGGCCGCCGACCTCGCGGGCGGCCTGCTTCAGGCCGTCGAACAGAGGCGGCAGGTCGGCCTCGATCAGTTCGCTCCAGGTCGTGGTGGCGCCCAACCGCCAGCCGGCCGCGTCTTCGGTGATGCCGCGCAGCGCAGCGATGCCGCCGATATCGAGCACATCCTCGTCGATCGCGCGGCCGACCCGGGCCGGGTAGAAATCAGTGCCGCCAGCCAGCACCACGTGCGGTGCGGCCAGCGCAGTCAGCGCCTCCCCGAGGCTGCGAGGACGATGATAGGCAGCCATATCGTTCGTGTACGCACGATGCCACAGGCACCCTGCGAGTCAAACGAATGCGTGGCTTCAGACGATCCTGGACAGCAGCTCGAGAAGCTGGCGCTGCTCGGCGCCGTTCAGCGGCTTCAGCGTCTCGCGCGACACCGCGGGGCCGTTGACCGTGAGCTTGGCCACCGTGCGCTGACCCTCGAGCGTCAGGCTGAGCAAGGTGCGGCGCGCATCGCCGGGATGCGGGCGCGAGTCGATCAGCCGCCGCTCCTTCAGTCGGCGCACCACGCCCTGCATCGTCGCCTTGTCCATGCCGACCAGGCGGCCGAGATGGTTCTGCGACAGCTCGTTGTATTCGTGCAGCTTGACCAAGCTCGAATACTGAGTCGGCGTGATGTTGGGATCGCCGATCGTGACCTGGAAGATGGCGCTCGCCCGCTGATGGGCGCGACGCAGCAGATAGCCGACTTGCTCTTCGATGCGGTAGGGCCTCGTTGTCGGTGCGGCCGACTTGGGCTCCCCTTGTCTTCTCGCGACGTTGCCTCGCATTGCTCCCCGCCTTTGCTTGATCTCTGGCTACACCGGCGGCGCGCGTTGCACAACAATCTCTTGATCGGCGACGATGCGACGAAATGCGATGACCACTTGACTCGTCGCCGCGAGCGTGTGCGCGCAGCGCATCAGTTTCCTGCCACGCGCCGTTTCCTGCCGGACCAGAACGGCTCGCGCAGTTCCTTGCGCTTGATCTTGCCGACCGGCGTCTTGGGCAACGCCTCGGCGCGCAACACGATCTTGCCCGGCCGTTTGTAGTTGCCGAGCTGTTCGGCACAGAGATCGATCAACTCCTTCTCGGTGACTGCAGCCGCGGGTCTCACGCAGACCACCGCACACGGCGTTTCGCCCCATCTTTCATCGGGTATGCCAAAGACCGCGACCTCGACCACATCGGGATGGGCGGCGATCACGTTTTCCAGCTCCGCCGGATAGATGTTGAAGCCGCCCGAGATCACCATGTCGTCGGCGCGATCGAGCATGTAGAGATAGCCGTTGGCGTCGAGGCGACCGATGTCGCCGGTCTTCACCCAGCCATCGACGATGCGCTCGGCGGTCGCTTTGGGATCGTTCCAAAAACCCTTCATCTGGCCGTCGGTCTTGGCGACGATCTCGCCGACCTCGCCCGGCGGCACGGGCTTGTTGTCCTCGTCCCAGATCCGAAGCTCGGCGAACGGCAGCGGCATGCCGCAGGCGCGCAGCGGCTGGGAGCCCGGCACGTCCTTGGCGAACCATTGGCGCGGACCCATCATCGCAATGGGTAGTACCTCGGTCTGGCCATAGCCCTGATACATGGCGTCGCCGAAAATCTCGTGGGCTTTTTGCGCAGTCTCGTCGGATATCGGCGCAGCCGACACCATCATGCATTTCAGGTGAGGGAATTTACGCTGCTCGATGCCGGGAATCCGATTAATTGCATTCAGGATAGTCGGCACCATGAACATGTACGCGGTGCGTTCCTTCAGCATCAGATCGGGCAAGGTTGCAGGATCGAACTTCTCGGCCATGACGTTGCGCCCGCCGGCCAACCAGATCGGCGTGAAGAGATAGCCCGAACCGTGACTGATCGGCGCGAGATGCAGACAGGAATCGCCCGGCTCGACCGGCGGATAGAGATAAAACCAGTCGCGACCGGCAGCCAGCCACGCGCGATGGGTATAGGCGACACCCTTGGACTTGCCGGTGGTGCCGCCGGTATGGCGGATGATGAAATAGTCCTCGGGATCGATCGGCGGATCGGGATCGACCGACGACTGGCGCGCCAACCAAGCCTCGTAGCCCGAGTCGCGGACTAGGAGATGCTGCAGGTCGGGCAAGTCTCCACGCAATGCCGCGATCTCGTCCGAGTATCTTTCAGAGACGACGACGGCGCGGCAGCCGGTATGGGCCAACATATGGAGGTGGCTGTCGCGGGCGTTGCGCGGGTAAAGCGGCACGCGCACCAGGTTGGCGATGGCAGCGCCGAGGAAGAGATCGGAGGATTCCAGCGTGTTGTCCTCGAGGACGCCAACGCGGTCTTGCGGTTTCAAGCCGAGCGCGAGCAGGCCGTTGGCCAAACGGATGCCGCGCTCCCAGGCTTCGGCGAAGGTCAGCCGTCGGTCGCCGGCGGCGACCGCCTCGCGCCGGGCGTTGTACGCGGCGGCGCTGCGCATCTGAGTGCGCACATCCATGGTCGTCTCTCCGTTTTGCGTCGCAGTGCCAGAGCCGGTGACGCGCCGTCAAGGCGATGGCAGTCTCGCCGGCGCGGTGGCAGGACAAGACATGGCGGGCGCACTCCAAGGCATCAAGATCGTCGATCTGACCAACGTCATCCTCGGTCCCTACGGCACCATGCTGTTGGCCGACCAGGGCGCCGACGTGATCAAGGTCGAGGCGCCGGAGGGCGACGCCGTGCGCCACATCGGCAAGCCGGCCCGCACGCCGGGCATGGGCCCGACCTACCTCTACGTCAACCGCAACAAGCGCTCGCTGTGCCTGGACCTCAAGAACACGGCGGCGCGCGCTGCCCTACTCAAGGTCGTGGCCACGGCCGACGCCTTCGTCCATGCCTTCCGGCCGCAAGCCATCGAGGGATTGGGGCTGGGCTACGAGGCGATCCGCAAGATCAGGCCCGACATCGTCTATGTCGGCGCCTACGGCTACTCGGCCGACGGCCCCTACGGGCGGCTACCGGCCTACGACGACGCCATCCAGGCCCGCTTCGGCATCGCCGACCTGATGGGCCGTGCCGCCGGCGACGACGTGCCGCGCTATCCGCCGACCATCATCGCCGACAAGACGGTGGGCATCACCTTCGCGTTCGCCACGCTGTCGGCCCTGATGCACCGCCAACGCACCGGCGAGGGCCAGTTCGTCGAGGTGCCGATGTTCGAGACCATGGCCGCCTGGCTGATGGTCGAGCATCTGTGGGAGCGGACCTTCGACGACCGGGGCGACGTCGGCTATTCGCGGCTGCTGGCGCGGACCCGCAAGCCCTATCGAACCAAGGACGGCTGGATGGCGATCCTGCCCTACATCGACAAGCACTGGCGCAATTTCTTCGAGATCGTCGGCCGGCCGGAGGTGTTGCAGGACCCGCGCTACTCGACGCTCAATGCACGATCGCTGCACATCAACGACATGTACACCATGGTCGAGGAGCTGGCGCCGACCAAGACCACGGCCGAGTGGGTGAAGCTCCTCGACGAGGCGCAAATCCCCAATGCGCCGGTGTTGCGACCGGCCGACCTGCTCGACGACCCGCACCTGGTGTGGCGGCAGCTCTTCAAGAAGTATCCGCATCCCAGCGAGGGCGCGGTCACGATGGTCGAGCCGCCGATGCGCATGAGCCGCACACCACCCGCCATCCGCCGCATGGCGCCCCTGCAAGGGGCCGACTCGCGCGCCGTGCTGGCCGAAGCCGGCGTGAGCGAGGCCGAGATCGCGGCGCTGAAAGAGAGCGGCGCGCTTATCGAGCCGTGACGGCAAGCTCGGCGGCCGCCAGATCCTCGAGCGCCGCACCGACCGACTTGAACAGGGTGATGCCGGTATCGTCGCCGGCCCGCCGGCCCGGCCGCTCGCCGCGCGACAGCTCGTAGAGATCGGCGACCACGTCGCCTTGGGCGATCGCCCCGCTGGCCAATGGCTGGACGATGTCGCCCGCCTCCTTCAGCGCACCGGCCCGGGTATCGACATAGACCTCGGCCCGCCGCACCGCCTGATCGTCGCTTTCCCGCATCTTGGGGGTGTAGGCGCCGACCAGGTCGACGTGTTGGCCGGGCCGCAGCCAGGCGCCCTCGACCAGCGGTGTCGGCGACAGCGTCGCACAGGACACGATGTCGGCGGCGGCGACCGCCTCGCGGCGATCCTTCGCGGCGCGCACGACGATCGGACGGCCCAAAGCGAGCGGCAGGGTCTTCGACAGTTCCTGTGCGAGACTTTCAGCCTGGTCCAGCCTGCGTCCCCAGATCGCGATCTCCTCGATCGGCCGCACCTTGGCGTGCACGCGTACCAGCTGCGGCGCCAGCGCGCCGGTGCCGATCATCAGCAGCCGGCGCGACCGCGGCCGCGAAAGATAGCGCGATGCCAGACCCGAGGCGCAGGCCGTCCGCCGCTTGGTCAGCATGGTGCCGTCGAGCAGCGCCACGGTCTGGCCGGTCGTGCCGTCGAGCAGAAGATACTGACCGTAGATCGAGGGCAGGCTGCGCCGGCCGTTGTCGGGAAAAACAGTGACCACCTTGATGCCGAGATGGCTTTGCGCGCCGCGGGTCCAGGCGGGCATCAGGAGCAGCGTGGCATCGGCCGATCCCGGGCCGGTCGGCGCCGCGATGGTGTGATGATGCCGCGGCGGCATCTCGCAGCCGGCGCGGAACATGGCCTCGAGCCGGTCGATCAGCGCAAGGTCGTCGAGAGCCGCATCGACTTCGGCTGCCGAAAGAACCCTCACGAGGAAAGGCCGCGCGCGCCGGGCGTCGCCGGCGGGCTCGAAGCGACCAGCGCGCTTTGACGCTCGATCGCCTTGCGATCACGCGGCGAAGGTGCAGCGCCATCGCCGGCCGGCGTCGCGCCGCTCTGACGCAGCCGGCGAACCTCCTGGTCGAGGCGGGCGGCTTCGCTGCCCGCCTCACGGGCGCGACGGCGATGATGGCGGGCAGCCCACCAGCCCATGGCCAGGCCGGCCAGCACGCCGACCAGCAGGACGCCGACGATCAGCAGATAAAGCGGCAGGACGACGAGGTGCGGCAGCGGCCACAGGGCGAGCTCGACCGGCTGGCGATTGCTGACCGCGACCAAGACGCCGACCAGCACGAGCAGCAGCAGCAGAAGGCGAACAAGGAGCTTCATGCGGAGGCGAGCATGGCACAGCGAGACTTGCCGAAGCGAGGGTCATAGGACCGCGGACCTGCGGCCCCCGTTCCGACTACTTCTTCTCTTCGCCCAGCGGCACCAAGCCGGCCGCCTTCGCCGCTTCCTTGTTGAGGCGATCGCGCAGGTCCTTGCCGGTCTTGAAATAGGGCACGCGCTTGGAGGCCACTGCGACCTGCTCGCCGGTGCGCGGATTGCGGCCGGTGCGCGGGTCGCGCTTTTTCACCGAGAAGGCGCCGAAGCCGCGCAACTCGACGCGATGGCCGCTGGCCAAGGCCTTGGAGATCTCGTCGAAGACCGTCGCCACGATCCGCTCGACATCCCGTTGATAGAGATGGGGATTCCGGGCCGCCAGGCGGGCAATCAGCTCCGACTTGGTCATTACCGTAACCATAGAGCAAAAATGGCCGCTCTTCAAGCCTAAGCCATTGAATCAAAAAGGAAAGCAGGCGAAAGAGCGGTTTCGGGCCCGGATTGGCGCCGTTTTGGTCGCCAAATGCAAAAGGCCGGCCCTCGCGGGCCGGCCTTTCGTGACCTGCCGCAGGGCCAGGCTACTTGTCGTCTTCGTCCTTCTTCTGGGCGCGGCTGAGCGCCGCCCCCAGGATGTCGCCCAGGCTGGCGCCGGAGTCGGACGAGCCGAAATCGGCCATCGCCTTCTTCTCCTCGTCGAGCTCGCGCGCCTTGACCGACAGCACGACGCGGCGCGAGGCACGATCGATGTTGGTGATCTTGGCGTCGAGCTTGTCGCCGATGGCGTAGCGGTCGGGACGCTGCTCGGAGCGATCGCTAGACAGCTCCGACTTGCGGATGAAACCCGGGATGCCGTCCTGCACCGTGACGTCGATGCCGTTGTCCTGGATGCCGGCGACGATGACGGTGACCACGTCGCCCTTCTTGGCGACCGAGCCGACCTTCTCGAACGGATCGTTCTCGAGCTGCTTGATGCCGAGCGAGATGCGCTCCTTGTCGACGTCGACGTCGAGGACCTTGACCTTGACGGTGTCGCCCTTCTTGTAGTCGCGGATCGCCTCGTCGCCGGCCTTGTCCCACGACAGGTCGCTCAAATGGACCATGCCGTCGATGTCGCCGGGCAGGCCGACGAACAGGCCGAACTCGGTGATGTTGCGGACCTCGCCCTCGAGCTCGGTGCCGGCCGGATACTTCTCGGCGAAGCTGTCCCACGGATTGGCCAGGCACTGCTTGAGGCCGAGCGAGATGCGGCGCTTGGACATGTCGACGTCCAGCACCATGACCTCGACCTCCTGGGAGGTCGACACGATCTTGCCGGGATGGACGTTCTTCTTGGTCCAGCTCATCTCCGAGACATGGACCAGGCCCTCGACGCCGGGCTCCAGCTCGACGAAGGCGCCGTAGTCGGTGATGTTGGTGACGCGGCCCTTGAGCTTCAGGCCGACCGGATACTTGGCGCCGGCGCCGTCCCACGGATCGCTCATCAGCTGCTTCATGCCGAGCGAGATGCGCTGGGTCTCGGAGTTGAAGCGGATGACCTGCACCTTGACCTGCTGGCCGATGGTCAGCGCCTCGGACGGATGATTGATGCGCTTCCAGGCGATGTCGGTGACGTGCAACAGGCCGTCGACGCCGCCGAGATCGACGAAGGCGCCGTAGTCGGTGATGTTCTTGACCACGCCGTCGAGGACCTGGCCCTCGGTCAGGTTGCCCATCAGGCGGGTGCGGTCCTCGGCGCGGGTCTCCTCCATGACGGCGCGGCGCGACACCACGATGTTGCCGCGTCGGCGGTCCATCTTGAGGATGGCGAATTGCTGGGCCTGGCCCATCAACGGCGCGACGTCGCGCACCGGACGGACATCGATCTGGCTGCCCGGCAGGAAGGCCACGGCGCCGCTGAGGTCGACCGTGAAGCCGCCTTTGACGCGGCCGAAGATCGTGCCCATGACACGCTCTTGGTCGTTGAACGCCTTCTCGAGCAGCGTCCAGGCCTCTTCGCGGCGAGCCTTGTCGCGCGACAGCACGGCCTCGCCTTCCTTGTTCTCCATGCGATCGACGAAGATGTCGATCAGGTCGCCTTCCTTGACCTCCGCCGCGACGCCGCCATTGGCGAACTCGCGCAGCGGGACGCGGCCTTCGGACTTCAGGCCGACATCGACGACGACGAAATCATTGGCGATGCGAACGACGCGGCCTTTGACGACCGTGCCTTCGAAGCTTGCGGAACCGCCGAGCGATTCCTCGAGAAGTGCGGCGAACTCCGCGCTGGCGGCGTCGTTCGTCTGTTTGAGGGCGCTGCCCTTGGCCATGAACTACCTCTTCCTTCCTCGATCCCGGGCGAAACGCTGCCGCCCGTCGGCCAACCGGTTAAGTCCGGCGGATCCACTGCCTGTGAAACATCCGCGGCCGAAGCAGGGCTTCGTCCGCAGTCGCCGCTGGAAGTCATCGACCCGCCGGCGGCGACTTACGGCCCGACGGATCGAAAGCCCTTGCGCTCGATGAATGCCAAGGCCGCGGCAAAGGCCGCATCGGCATCCATGTCGCTGGTATCGAGAAGGTAAGCATCGGGTGCGGCTTTCAGAGGGGCAGCCGCCCGTTCGCTGTCGCGACGGTCCCGCTCCGCCATCTCGGCAAGAACGCGCGGTCTTATAGGGGCGGCCCCCCGCTCGCGCAACTCCCGGTACCGCCGCTCGGCGCGCGCCTCCAGCCCCGCCGTGACGAACAGCTTCACCGGCGCGTCGGGGCAGATCACGGTGCCGATGTCGCGACCGTCGAGCACCGCGCCGGACGGCTGGCTCGCGAATTCCTTCTGGAATCTCAACAGGTTGGCGCGCACCTCCGGAATCGCCGCGACTTTCGAGCCGGCCTGGCCCGCCAAGTCGGTGCGCAGTTCCGGGTTGGCGAGGTCGGTCGTCTTCAGGGCGGCGGCGGCGGCGGCAGGCGGGCGGCCACTCCGCTCGGCGGCCCAACCGACGGCACGATAAAGCAGGCCGGTGTCGAGATGCGGCAAGTGGAAGTGGGCCGCCAGGCGGCGGGCGAGCGTGCCTTTGCCGGAAGCCGACGGTCCGTCGATGGCAATGACCAGCCGGCCGCTCACGCTGCCTCGATGGTGGCGCCCAGCCCGCCCATCAACTCGGCGAAGCCGGGGAAGCTGGTGTCGATCGGCGAGCCGTCGTCGACCGCCACCGGTTCGCGAGCGGCCAGACCCAGCACCAAGAACGACATGGCGATGCGGTGATCGAGATGGGTCTCGACCAAGCCGCCGCCGAGCGGCGGTGCTCCGGTACCGTGAACCACCAGGTCGGCCGCGCCCATCTCGTGCGCCACGCCATTGACGCGCAGACCAGCCGAGACGCTGGCCAACCGGTCGCTTTCCTTGGCGCGCAGCTCGGCGAGGCCGAGCATGCGGGTGGCGCCCTGAGCGCAGGCCGCGGCAACCGCCAGGATGGGGTATTCGTCGATCATGGTCGGCGCGCGCTCGGCCGGTACCTCGACGCCTTTCAGGCCGCCACCCTTGATGCGCAGGTCGGCCACCGGCTCGCCGCCGATCTCGCGGGCGTTGTCGACGGCGATGTCGGCGCCCATTTCGCGCAAGGTCTGATAGAGCCCGGCGCGCAAGGGATTGACGCCGACATTCTCGACCGTGACGTCGCTGCCCGGCCGGATCGCCGCGGCCACGACGGCGAAGGCGGCTGACGACGGATCGCCGGGAACGACGATGTCGCGGCCTTCGAGCTCGGGCCAACCGACGACCGTGATGCGCTTGCCGCCGCCGTCCGCAGCGGCGGCACGGACCTCGGCGCCGAAGTGGCGCAGCATCCGCTCGGTGTGGTCGCGCGTCGCCTCGGGCTCGATCACCGTCGTTTCACCGGCGGTGTTGAGGCCGGCCAGCAGGATGGCGCTCTTCACCTGCGCCGACGCCACGGGCAGGCGGTACTCGATCGGCACCATCTCGTCGCTGCCGATGATGGCCAGCGGCATGCGTCCGCCATCGCGGCTCTCGAAGCGCGCGCCCATGCGCGACAGCGGATCGATGACGCGCTGCATCGGCCGGCGCCGCAGCGAGCCGTCGCCGGTCATGAAGCTGGTGAAGCGATGGCTGGCCAGGATGCCGGCCAGCAGCCGCGCCGAGGTGCCGGAGTTGCCAAGGTCGAGCACATCGGCCGGCTCGCGGCCGCCGCCGACGCCGAAACCGCGGACGCGCCACAGGCCCGCTTGACGCTCGTGCACGACCTCTGCACCCAGCGCGCGCAGGGCGGCGGCGGTGGCCAGCACATCCTCGCCCTCCAGCAGGCCGCGCACGGTGGTCTCGCCCAGCGCCATCGCCCCCAACATCAGGGCGCGGTGCGAGATCGACTTGTCGCCGGGGGCGCGCACGCGGCCCTGCAGACGGCCGGCCGGCCGGGCAACGAGCTTGGTGGGCGATTTGGGCGACAGTGATTCCTCCCGTGACGGCGGCCGATTGCAGAAACCGTGCTCTAGCACGCCGGAATTTGCTTTTGACAGGGTGAAAGACGCGTGACATACGCCCTCCCTCGCGGCCGATTCGGCCGTTTTCAGCGGAATTTCCGGGAGTTTCTGCGTGGTTAAGGCGAGCTGGGGTACGAAGCGCACCTGCCAGAGCTGCGGCGCGCGGTTCTACGACCTGAACAAAGGGCCGATCAAATGCCCCAAGTGCGGCCGCGAGCACGATCGCGAGGACTTCGTGAAGGTCCGTCGTGGCCGCGGCGCGGCCGCGGCAGCGGCGGCGGCGACGGCGGCGACTGCCGCCGCGGCAGCGGCGACGGCGGCGACTGCCGCCGCGGCAGCGGCAGCAGCGAAGGCGGCGGCCAGCAAGAAGAAATCCGACGACGCGTCGTTGGCGGCCGACAGCATGCCCGATGTCGAGGACGATGACGCGCTGGAGGACACCGACGATCTGGCCGACGAGGCCGAGGATCTCGACGTCGAGGTCGAGGACGACAAGGGCGAGGGCGACCGCTAAAGGAGGTGCAGTTGCCAGCCGCGAGGCCGCGACCTATACCTCGCGGCGCCGGAAAAGTTTCGGGGCCATAGCTCAGTTGGGAGAGCGCTACAATGGCATTGTAGAGGTCAGGGGTTCGACTCCCCTTGGCTCCACCAATAAAATCAAGGGCTTAGGGGTTTGCCTCTAAGCCCTTTGATTTTGCGGGGACACATAGGGGACACACACGGTGCGATTTGGGGGATTTCTTTAGTCCCTAAAGGCCTGACACATCCCAACCATCAGAGAGCGCCGCTGGCTAACCTACGCTGCGAAGAATCTCACCAGCAGGAAGGCCATCACTCCGAGCCATGCCAAGACAACGCCCGCTAGGAGCCCCCCCTCAAATCGCTTGGATCGATGCATCTCCACCACGGCCCGATTCCACACGCGCATCGAGCGGCGCAAAGCCAAACACGGTGCGATGTCGGGGTGACGGGCTGGCACAGGCACCCGACTAACTAGCGACGCGCTTGGACGAGAAGCCCAACCCTAAAGCCTTTGGTACCGTTCGAGGTTAGCAGCAGGCGGCCAGCCCCTGTTATTGCCCTGTTCTGAGCGGCGCGATCTACTAACGTCTACTTTAGTAAACTTCAGTTCGGCACAGCCCAGCGCGCGTACTGCGGCGAAATTCCTTTCTGGATCGCCCGCGCGGGACTCCGGTAGCGCGCGCAAGCTAAGGTCAAGCCAATCAAACGAAGGCAATCAGGCAGGGGTTCGATGGGAGCCCTTCGCCGTGACCCGTACCTACCGGCGCATCGTTGACCAGTATCGGAGGGACTATCCGCACCAGATCCGCCTTGAGCACGCAGGCGGCTGGCGAGCGCGCTACATCACCCACGCGTTCCGGCAGCTCGGTCTGGTAGCCGTGCGGGATCGCGCCGAATGGTTTGAAAGCGGCGTGCTCGTGTTCGGCTTTAGGAGCCGCGAGCATTCTAACGCCTTCTATGCCTGGACGCTCGCAAGCTGCATTGACTGGCAAGTCCCGCCCAACGAACAGGACCAGCGGCCGGCACCCGTGCCAGAGCATTTCGATTGGCAGGGGCCGACGCCGCATCGCGGTTTCAAGCCCCGATAACTGGTGACGCCCAGGCAATCGCCTCGTCACGCGCGCGTATTGGTCGGAAAATCACGTCCTCAGAGCAAGGCCGACGCGGGTGCCGACCCGAGCCCGGATCGCGAACGACACACCAGGCGAGCCGCATGGGGCACCGGCGAAGAACTGACGACTACTCGGTGATGTGCCTGGTCGAGAGCCACAGCGCCACGAACACGAGCGGGATGGCGGCGATCTCGCCCCGGATCATGAGGCCGCCGGCCAGCACGCCCAGCAGGACGGGGATGTGGGCGGCGAACAGCCTGGGCATGTGCCGTGCGATCTGCCTGAGTGCGGTCATTGTCGTTTCCTCCGCCGCCGACGGTCGATCCCGAATCGGGCAGGAGTGCGGCCCGTTCGCGGCCATACCAGTCAATGTTCGGGGCACCACGTCATGCGCCGCTCGCCACGATAAAAACGGCCGAGTCCTTGATACACAAGCAGCGCCCCGAGATCGGTATGGCCATCGACGGCAGGCGTTACCAAGACCGTCGCCAGTACCCGGTTAAACTTGTCGTATCGGCCAAGCGAAATCGCAACCACCTCGTGCGACCTGATGAGCTGAGCCACGTAGCTCGTGGCGCGCTTTCCGGCTTCCAATTCCTCTGGGCACTTCGCCGCGTTCACCGTACCGGGATTGCCGGTTTCGGGCGTGTCAGCATTGGACAGTCTGGTCTTGATTCGCCGTCCGTCGGGGTAGGTCGCATCGAACGTGTCCCCGTCATGAACGAACAAGAGACGCCCCTTGGTGCCGACAGGCGGGGCGGGGTCCGCGGCCTGTGCGGCCAACGGTGAGACTAGAGCAAGTCCCACTAAGAAGGGTCGTGACAGGGCTCGGATTATCAAAGGTTGCGCCTCTCCGCCTTTAGCAATCTAAGTTAATTGGTCGCGGCCTCCTATTGGATCGGTCGCCAATCATTCAAGAGTCTATGAGCGTTCTCTAGCTCCGCTGTCGACATCGCGCCTTCGAGCGCCGAAAGCTCCCGTAGCAAGTGGGCTTGCTGTGGAATGTCTAAGCTGAGTGCATCAGACATCGCGAGGGTCAGCCACATATATGCATGAACAAGGTCCGGTGGTGTATAGACACGGGGCTGGACGTGAATGCCAGCCGCGGCGGCTGACCGAGCAAAGGCGAGACTCTGCTCGTGCCGCTTTTTATCGGAGCCTTCTCTTAAGAGTATACCGAGGGCAAACTGAGCGCGGGCCAACCCGCAGTTAGCAAGAGGCTGAAGTAAGCGGACTGAAGTGCCGTAATCACCCGTGTTTACGAAATGCATCGCCTGATCCATAGCTGCCAAATGCTGGGCTCTCTGTCGCTCTTGATGCTCGGCGATGAAGCGAGCACTGAGGGCCTTTTGCTCAGTACTCATGCTGTGGTATCCGGCTGGGAGCGCCCGCTCTGGTTGTCTAGTAGGCGTGCCCGCAAAGTGGGCGCCTGCTCGACTTAGCTCCTCTAGATCCTTCTCAAATTGACGTGCAAGCTTGGCGTCCTCGGTTGCTAATGCGACGACCCACCCCTTGAACAATATTACGCCAAGCGCATCGTGTGGCTTCCTCTCCATTGTAAGCAGTGCCAACTTTTTCAACTGCTTTTCGTATGAGGCCTTCTCTGCGTGTGGTAGTTGCGAAAAAGCAGCCGCGCTTCCAAAGCGAAAGCGGAAGGCGCTATGCACCAAATTGATTGCATGACCTGTGGCTGCGCGCTCCGGCGGTGAGGCTGCGTAGGCGCGCAGGGTGAGCTGTGTGAACTCTTGCCGAAACTCTCGACGCTTCGGGCTTTCCCACCAACTGAATAGATGATTGAGCACTGAATTCGCCCTCCGGCTACCTGCGGCAGAGCCGCCGCCACTTGCCACCCAGCAGGCAATTGCCGAAGCGCAAGGGCTTTCCGTAGATAGCCTTCCAGCGGCCCGTGTCGGCAGGTACAATGGCGATCGGCCGGGTGATCGGCCCCCATGAGGTGGTCCGGCGGTAAAGTTAGTAGAAGTTCTGGCTTGAAGCCAGCGGGAGCATGGCTGGGCATCAGGGCCGCTTTACGGTTTCGAGTTCTCGTGCCTGCTTCTTCAGTGCGTTTCGAAGCTGATGAAGCCGCTGCCGCCATCCCGCGCCAGGTAGTCTGGGGCCGCGATGACCGGATCATCCCGGCCGCGCACGCCGAAGGCCGGCGTGCCTGCGTCGCGGTCCATCGGCTTGACGGTGTCGGCCTCCTGCCGCCCATGGAGAAAAGCGGCGAGGTCGACCGGTTGATCGGCGAGCTGCCGTGCTCGGCGTGACCGGCTTTACGGCGCGACCATCGCCTCGATTTCCGCCGCGACCGACAGCAGCAGCGAGTCCCGGCCCGGGGCCGCCATGAGCTGCAGGCCAACCGGCCGGCCTCCGGGCGGCGACGGCAACGGCAGGCTGATGGCGGGGCAGCCGGCGAAGTTGGCAATGGCGGTGAAATCCGCCTGGCTCGCCGGTACCGGGATGCCGTGCGGAAACGCGCACTGCGGCGTGGTGAGGGTGAGCACGATGTCGACACGCCGCAGGACATCATTCAACGCGGCGCCTGCCTGTTCGATCACGCCGCGCTCCATCCGGTACCGCTCGGGCGGAACCTTTCGGCCATAGTCGAGCATGGCGCGAAACGCCGGCGAAAACGCCTGCGGACGGGTGGCCAGCAGTTCGCCATGGACGACGGCGGCGTCGGCCTCCGACACGATGAAGCCGGCGCGGCGGGCAAGGTCGGGGTTGTATCCGCCCACGTGCACACTCTCGACCCGGACGCCGGCGGCGGCCAGATCGCAGAGCGCGGCGTCGAACGCGGTCTGGCATTCCGGCTCGGTCTCCACCTGCGCGGCATTGGCCAGCCGGGCGAAGCGCAGCCCTGCCGGCGCCAACCGGTTCAATGGTTCGTCCAGCAACAGGGCGATGTCGGCGACCGAGCGCGCCAACGGCCCGATGGTGTCAAGGCCGAAGGCCAGTGGCGTCACGCCCGTCTCCGGCCAGTATCCCCTCGACGGCTTGAAACCGACCACGCCGCAATAGGCCGCCGGCAGGCGCACCGAGCCCATGGTATCGGTGCCGAGCGCGACCGGGCAAAGACGGGCGGCGA
>VGCQ01000045.1 GCA_016870055.1 Alphaproteobacteria bacterium
TCTCGCCTATGAATCACAGACCGATTCCCAACGTCAACCTAAAGTTAGCGCCTATGAGTCGCGCCACTCCAGTGGCGCATCATGCACTGCTTCAACAGCCTATGAGCGGCGCTGGAGTGCCGTGCCACGTCACGACAAGACGTCCTTCTCGTGGAACTCCACGCCGCGCGTCACGTCGGCGGCGGCGCCTTCGTACTCGACGCGGCGAAGCTGGTTGCGGCGGATCTTGCCCGAGATCGTCTTGGGCAGTTCCTTGACGAATTCCAGCCGCCGGATGCGCTTGAACGGCGCCAGCCGCTGGTTGGTGTATTTCAAGATCGACTGCGCCGTCTCGCGGCTGGGTGCTGCGCCACCCGCCAGCAGGATGTAGGCCTTGGGCACGCTCAGCCTGATCTCGTCCGGCGACGGCACGATGGCGGCCTCGGCGACGGCGTCGTGCTCGATCAGCACGCTCTCCAGCTCGAACGGGCTGATGCGGTAGTCGGACGACTTGAAGACGTCGTCGGCGCGGCCGACGAAGGTCAGATAACCGTCGGCGTCGAGCTGCGCCACATCGCCGGTGCGGTAGACCTTGTCGTTGATGCCCGTGAGATTGCCCGCGGCGTCGGCGTAGCCCTGCATCAGGCCGGCCGGCCGCTCCTCGTTGAGGTCGAGGCAGATTTCGCCTTCGTCGGTCGGCATGCCCTGGGCATCGAGCACGCGCACGCGATAGCCTGGCATCGGCCGGCCCATCGCTCCCGGCTTGACCTTCTGTCCGGGCGAATTGGCGATCTGCGCCGTGGTCTCGGTCTGGCCGTAGCCGTCGCGGATGGTGAGGCCCCAGGCTTCGTGGACCTTGTTGATGACCTCGGGGTTGAGCGGCTCGCCGGCGCCGCAGACCTCGCGCAGCGCGACCTTGCAGGCGGCGAGGTCCTCTTGGATGAGCAGGCGCCAGACGGTCGGCGGCGCGCAGAAGGTGGTGACGGCGCAGCGTTCGAGCACGCCCAGCAGCGCCTTGGCGTTGAACGGCGCCTGGTTGACGATCAGCACCGTGGCGCCGGCGTTCCACGGCGCGAAGAACGTGCTCCAAGCATGCTTGGCCCAGCCCGGCGACGAGATGTTGAGGTGCACGTCGCCCGGCCGCAGGCCGAGCCAGTACATGGTCGACAGCGCGCCGACCGGGTAGGAGCGGTGAGAATGGCGGACGAGCTTGGGCTTCGCCGTCGTGCCCGAGGTGAAGTACAGCAGCAGCGGATCGTCGGCAGCGGTCGGCCCGTCGGGCATGAATTCGGCAGGGCAGGCGTAGGCGTCGGCGAGCGAGCGCCAGCCCGCGGCGGGTGTCTCGCCGATGGTGACGAAGACCACGCCGTCGCGCGGCAGCGCGGCGCATTTGTCGACCTGGTCCTGGTCGGTGACGATCATGCGGGCGCGGCCGCGCTCGACGCGGTCGGCCAGCTCCTCGGCGGTGAGCAGGGTGGTGGCGGGGATCACGACGACACCGACCTTCATGGCGGCCAGCATGATCTCCCACAGCGGTGCCACGTTGTTCAGCACCAGCAGCAGGTGATCGCCGCGACCCAGTCCCTGCGCCCAGAGCCAGTTGGCGATCTGGTTGGAACGCCGGGCGAGCTCGCCGAAGCTGCGCGTGGTCTCTCGGCCGCTCGCCACGTCGACGATCCACAGGGCCGTGCGGTCACGGCTGTCGGCGGCGCGCGCCAGCTCGGCGTCGAACCAGTCGATCGCCCAGTTGAACGCCACGGCGTCGGGCCAGCGGAAGCCGGCGACGGCGGCATCGTAGTCGGTGCGATGGGTGAGCAGGAAGTCGCGCGACTGGTGGAAGGTTGGCATTGCCGATGCCTCTCGGTCCCTGGCGGTTGTCTTGCCGTGTAGCCTCGCGATGGCGCGGCGTCGAGAGCGACGTTGCAGTCGTGGGAGCGGTGGGCTTGGATCGCGTCGAAACGATGGAGCGGTAGTCATTGCAATCCTTGACGATGTTGCCCGAAGTCCTGGCCTTTGTCTTACTGGCCGTCATGTTGGCCGCCCACGAAATCGGCTACCGATGTGGCTGCCGCGTCGGCCTGGTCGACGAGGACTACAAGCGGCATGTCGAGATGATCCGCAATGCGATCCTCGGCCTGGTGACCTTTCTGGTCGGCTTCTCCTTTGCTGCCGCGGGCACGCGCTATATCGACCGCCAGGACATGATCGTGAAAGAGGCCAACGCGATCGGCACATCCTATCTGCGCGCCATGCTTCTGCCCGAGCGACAGCGCGACCAGCTACAGGCGACACTTCGGCAATACACCAACGATCGTCTGCGGCTGCTGCACGTCAGTGACGAAGCCGATCGGCGCCGGCGCCTCGGTGCGGTCGGCGGGATGCAGGCGAAGATCTGGCAGGCCGGAATAGAGGGCGTCGGCGGCGATCGTGTTCTCGCCACGCTTGTCTTGCCGCCGCTCAACGAGCTGATCGACCTGCATACGGCGCACTTGTCGGCGGCTCAGCGTCACATTCCGACGATGATCCTCGCGCTCATCGTGGTCATGACGGCGCTCGGCATGCTGATGCTGGGCTACGACAGCGGGTTGGTCCGCCGCCGCTACTTCGTGCTGAGCAGCTTGTTCGGCGTGGTCGCCGCGGCGTCGCTGTGGGTTACCGTCGATCTCGACCGGCCGCGCCTCGGCTTCATTCGCGTGAGCGACCTGCCGTATCTCGATCTGCTGCAGTCGATGAATCGCTGACGTTGGCCGGATGCGGCTATTCGCGGACCGGATTGCCCTCGAACTTGAGCGGCGTGTCGGCCGCCGGCCGTGCGTTGGGCTCGTCGAGCCGCAGGCAGCCGGCATTGAGGCCGTCGCCCGGCGCCTTGTCGACCGGGGCGATAAACAGCGCCGAGAGTTTCAAATCTCCCGCCGTCAGCCGCGCCTCGCTCAGCCAGCGCGTGGCGCGGATCGAGTTGCCGCCTTTATCCAGCTTCAGCCAGCCGCACACGGTCGTGCGCTCGGCCGAATTGTCGATGCGCACGAAGGCCGTGTCGTTGCCGGTGAACGATCCGGCGTTGCTCGTCACCCGCCATTCGAACGGCACGGCGCGGTAGAGCTTGGCGTCGGCCGCCGACACGTCGATGGTGCCGACATAGTCGGCACGGGCGAGCGAGGGGTCGCGCAACCAGCCCATATGCACGGCGAAGCCAGCCAGCAGCAGGCCGGCACCGATCGCCAGCATCACCCAACGCGGAATGCCGGTCATGCCGATCTCTAGGCCAGGATGGTCGTAAGTCCGCCATCGACCACCAGCGTGTGGCCGGTCATGTAGGCGGAGGCATCGGAGGCCAGCAGCAGCAGCGGCCCGCGCAAATCGTGCGGCGTGCCCCAGCGATGGGCGGCGGTGCGTTGCTCGAGCATGGCGTTGAACGGCTTGCTCTGTTGCAGGGCGACATTGAGCTCGGTGCGGATATAGCCCGGCGCGATGGCGTTGGCCGTGACGTGCGGGCCGAACTCGGCCGCCAGGTTCTTGGTGAGCCCGACCAGCCCGTGCTTGGCCGCGACATAGCCCGCCACCGAGGCGCGGCCCAGGATCGCCATCACCGAGGAGATGTTGACGATGCGGCCGTACTGGCGCGCCAGCATGTGGCGGCCGACTTCGCGCGCCAGCATGAACTGCGCGACGAGGTCGGTCTCGATCACCGAGCGGAAGGTGTCGGTCGGCGTGTCGACGATATCCTGGCGGTAGATGATGCCGGCATTGTTGATCAGCACGTCGATGCGGCGATGGCGGCGGATGATCGTCTCGACCTGCTCGCGCACGGCGGCCTCGTCGGTGATGTCGAGCGGCGTCACCTCGGCCTTGCCGCCCTTGCGCCCGATGGCGCGCGCCGTCGCCTCCAGCTCTTTCACCGTGCGGCCCGCGCACAGCACGGTGGCGCCGGCCGCCGCCAGGGTGAGCGCCATGTCGCGGCCCAAGCCGCGCGACGCCCCGGTCAGCAGCACCACACGCTTTTTCAACGAGAACAGGTCGGCCATGCGTTTGCCTTGGTTGGTCCATTTTGCTTCGGGGGCCGATCCTAGCCTATGAAAGGCGGGACGAGATATCGGGGAGAGACGACATGGCGAAATCGGGCAAGGTGGCGATCGTGACCGGGTCGGCGACAGGGTTGGGCGCTTCGTGTGCGATCGACCTCGCGGCGCGCGGCTGGAACGTGGTTATCAACTACACCAAGAGCAAGAAGGAAGCCGACGAAACCTATGCCGCGGTCACGGCCAAGGGCGTCGAGGCGATCCTGGTGCAGGCCGACATGGGCCAAGACGCCGATTGCCGGAAGCTCGCGGCCGAGACGGTGAAGAAATGGGGCCGCATCGACGGACTCGTAAACAATGCCGGCACCACCAAGTTCCAGAACCAGGGCGACCTCGACGGCGTGACGCCGGAGGATTTCGACCGCATCCTGCGGGTCAACGTGACCGGCCCCTACATGATGAGCCGCGCCGTGTTCCCGACCATGAAAAAGCAATGGGAAGACAAGCGCGAGCGCGGCTCGATCGTCAACATCTCCTCGATCGCGGGTGTGATGGGCGTCGGCAGCTCGATCCCCTATGCCTGCTCCAAGGGCGCACTGAACACGCTGACGCTCACCTTGGCGCGCTGGCTGTCGCCGGCGGTGCGGGTCAACACCGTGTGTCCGGGCTTCATCCAGACGCGCTGGCTGCTGGGTGGCCTGGGCGAGGAGAACTACAACAAGATGAAGCGCGGCCAGGAGGAGACCACGCCCCTGCGCCAAGCCGGCACGCCCGAGCAGATGGCCGAGGCCGTGCTGTTCTTCCTGACCAGCGCCAGCAACATCACCGGCGAGTTCCTGATCGTCGATTCCGGCCTGCATCTCGCCAGCCTGCCGATGAAGGCGCGGTAGCTCGGCTGAAGGTGGCTGCGGCCGGCGTGACGATCCTGCCGAGACGCCGTAAGGTGAGCGCGTTGGAGGAGATCGTCGATGGCATCGCTGGATTGGTCTCAGTGCCCAGCTGTGGAAAGCGTTCCCGGAAAAGTGAGCGGCGTATGGGTGTTCAAAGGCACCCGAACGCCGGCGGCAATCGTCTTCGAGAACCTCGAAGACGGCATGACGATCGACGAGGTGCTGGACCAGTTCCCGGTCACGCGGGAGCAGGTTCGTGCGGTGGTCGAATTCGCCGCCGGCCGAGCCTGACGGGCCGGAAAGTCGCGCTTGTAGTGCGTGGCAGCGGTCGATGGCGCTTCGTCAGACGTAAGCTGCGCGACGTCGCGGCCGTCATCGCGACCGCAACACCGGACTCCTTCAGCGAAGCCGGCATTCCTCGACTGATCGCCGATCGCTCTCTTGTTCGATTGCTGGACGGAGAACGCCTCTAGTCCGCTGCTTCGTCTGTGGCTTCTTGTGCCTTCGCAAACGCCGCGGCGGCGTTCTGGACATGCCGCGACGCCAGCAGGGCCGCCAGCTCCTCGTCGCCGTCGATCACCGCCGCAAGAATACCAGCATGCTCCTGCCAGTCCTCACGGGCGCGGCTGCGGCCGTTGATGGCGAAGGCGAGACCGGTGCGCTCGCGCAGCGAACGCATCATCTCGGTCAGCACCGAGTTGCGGCTGGCCTCGGCCAGGCGCTCGTGGAACTCGCCGTTCAGCCGCGCGAGCTGGTCGGGTGAGCCCGACTGGGCAGCGGCATTGCCGCGCCGCAGCGTGTCCTGCAAGGCCGCGACGATCTCGGGATCGTGGCGGCGGGCGGCGAGCCGGGCGTTCAGCGCTTCGAGGAGCGTGCGCACCTCGACCAGCTCGGCCACCAGCTCTGGGGTGACCTCGGCGACCGTGGCGCCGCGATGCCGTGCCAGCTGCACCAACCCTTCCGTCGACAGGCCGCGCAGGGCTTCGCGCACCGGCACGCGCGACACACCGAGCTCGGCCGAGATCCTGTCTTCGACCAACCGCTCGCCGGGCTTCAGCCGGCCGTCGAGGATGCGGCCGCGAATGTGATCGCTCACCACCTTGCTCAGGGAGGCGCGATCGCCCGTCATGTCACTTCTTCAGGGTCTTCATGAAGGCGGCGATCCCGGCCTCGCAACAGGCGATATCCTGCTCGCCGTTGCCGCCCGAGGCGGCGATCGAGCCGACGCACTGGCCGTCGACGAAGATCGGGAAGCCGCCGACGAACACCGTGAAGCGTCCCTCGTGCTGGGTGAAGATGCCGAACGCTTCCTCGCCGGGATACGCGTTCTTGTAGTTGTCGGTGCGCTTGCGATGGCCGGCGGCGGTGAACGCCTTGTTCATGGCGATCTGGACGCTCGTCACCTTGCCGCCATCGAGGCGCCGCAAGGCGATCGGATAGCCGGCATTGTCGGCGACGCAGAGCACCTCGGGCACGCCGATCTCCTCGGCCTTCTTCTGTGCCGCGTCGAGGATGATGTGTGCTTCCTCGAGCGTCAGGGTCTTGTAGGTGTGCATGTCCCAATCCCAAGATCGTCATACCGGACCGCGGGCCGGGAGGCCCGCGGTCCGGAGGACTATGCTGCGAGCTTCTCGCCGCGTGCCTGCGGCTCGGCGATGAATTTGCGATAGACGCCGTCGAGATAAAGGCGGCGCATCATGGTCGCCTCCCTGACCAGGCGCACGCAGGTCTCTTTCTGCTCGTCGGTCGTGGCGTACTTCTCGACGATCTCGAAGCCTTTCTCGCCATGCTCGAGATCGGCCACGATATGGATCGAGAAGAACGTCACCTCGTCCTCGCTGAAGCCGTACTTCTCGAGCAGCGGCGGTGTGGTCTTGCTGTAGATCTTGGGCACCTGGCTTTCGAGGCCGATCAGCAGGCCCGACAGGGCCTCGACGAACGGCTTGCGCGACTGCACCGCGCACCAGCTCTGCAGGCCGAGCGTCTCGGGCAGCAGCTCGCCGTTCAACTGCGCGTTCAGCACCTCCCGGCGCGGCATGCCGCACGTCTCGCCGAATTCCAGCAGCAGGTCGGAGTGACGCACCGGCGCGGCGCCATGCATGCCGACCAGGCCTTCTTCCTCGGTTACGTTCTCCAGCAGGAAATGCTGCACCTCGGGGTGCGGGCAGCTGCCGTAGACGATGGCCACCCATTCGGCGAAGTGGCTGACATAGTGGAAGTGCTGCTTCACCCACTCGCCGAGCAGCCGACGATTGAGCTTGCCCGAGGTCCAAGCCTCGCTCCATGGATGCACAGCCGAATGACGCTGCTCGATTGCCTCTTCGAGAGCCTGCCGGAACGCACTTTTCGCCATCGCGATCCTCCCTAGCGTTACGGGTCGAATTGTATACAATATGGCCTTACCCAGTCAATTCACGCCTGAAGATGTCCCCAATCGTATACAAAGACCATGAAAGCCGAAGACTATTCCCAGGGCGAAGCCTTCCAGGTCGAGAAACGCACGGTTTTCGCCACTGAATGCTTGCCGTTATGCGCCGAGGGTCAGGTTTCCGGTGCCGGAGACTTCCTGGCGGCGTCGGTGGGCGGCTGGGGTGTCGTTGCGGTGCGCGACAAGCAGGGGACGATGCGCGTGCTGCGCAACGCCTGCCGGCATCAGAACATGCAGGTGGTCGGCACACCGTCGGGCACCTGCGAGACCTTCCGCTGCCGCTTCCATGGCTGGACCTACGACCTGCAGGGGCGGTTCGTGAGCGCTCCACCGCCAGTCGCTCCCAAGGACGCCGCATCGGCCGATCTTCACCTGGCGGTATTGCCGTCGCGGCTGATGTCAGGCTTGGTCTTTTTCAGCCTCGATCCAGCAGCGCCTGTGCCGTCGCTCGATCTCGGACCGCTGGCCGCCTTTGGCGGCACGCTCACCACCGAGATCGCCTGCAACTGGAAGGTCTGCGTCGAGCATCTGCTGGCCGACCATGCACCATCGGCCGACTTCACCTGGCTGTGGCCGCTGCTCGCGATCCGGCGCGCCGGTTCGCTGACGATCGTCGAGCAAGTCGTGCCGCATACCTTCTTGCGCACGCGACTGTTCACCCATGTTTTCGGCTGCTCGGCCGACGAGCATCGCCAGGCTGCCGCCACCATCGGCCATGTCTGCGAAACCCTGCAGGCCGATCGTGCCGCCGGGCAGGTCGCCATTCAGGGGCGGCTGGTCGACGACTTCCATCGCCGCCTGGCTGCCGCATATGCCGGCGACCGCGCGATGGCCGGCTAGAGCGGTCCGAGGTCCGGACCAAGTCGTCCTGAGCGCAGCCGAAGGGAAGGATCTCATTGCAGTTGTTGTGGGCGCGGTCGTTGAAGCGCCAAGAGGTCCCTCGCTTCGCTCAGGACGACGAGTCGGATCATGCTCATTGGACCGCGGGCCTCCAGGCCCGCTCATGACGAGGAGCGAGCCTGGAGGCTCGCGGTCCGAAGACCGAGAAGCGCAAGCCGCTCTAAGCCGGCAGCTCGTGGCCGCGGCCGATGTTGCGGATGACGTCGCTGAGGTGCGGCTTCTCTTTCAAAAGTGCTCGCCGGTAGGCCTGGAGACCCTGCATGAGCGCGCCGTTGCGCTTCAGCAGCGTGTCGGCGAACTCGACCATGCGGGTGTTGGGCCAGCCGTGCTTGCGCAGGCGCAACAGCCTCAGGAAAGCCGCTTCCTCCTGGCCCGCCGCGTGCTGGCACATCAGGATGGCTGCGGCGGCGGTCGAGCGCGAGATGCCGGCGTGGCAATGCACCAGCACGTGACTGTCGGGCCAGGTCTGAACGCGCTCGCCGAAGGCCAGGATCGTGGCGATGTGATCGGGCGTGCAGGCTTCAAAGCCGGGGTACTCGGCCACGACGTCGTCGAAGCGGATCAGCTCGTGATCGACCGGCGGGTACTTGTCGAGCGCCCCGGGCTTGGGCTCGTAGCTGTCGATGATCGACAGGACATGGCTGACGCCGGTCGCGGCGTGCTCGGGCAGCTCGGGGATGCCGCAGACGGTCACTTTTTGGCTGGGTAGGGGCATGGCGGTCGAGTCTACAGCAGGGCGCGCGCCATTTGCAGCCCGACCACCAGCATGCCGATCAGGAAGACACGGCGAAACGTCTCGGCCGATACCGCACGGCGAGCCCGCTGCCCCAGCCACACGCCGAGGAAAGTCGGCGCGAGAGCGCCGATGCCGCCGGCCAGGCTGACCGGCGTGAAAGCGCCCTGCAGGGCCAACGCCGCGGTGAGCGCGCCCATGATGAACAGGAACATGACGCCCAGCGCCTGCACCAGATCATGGCGGTCGATGTCGAGCGACTGCATGTAGGGCAGGAACGGCACGGCGGCGACGCCGGTGATGCCGGCCACGGCGCCGCTCGCCAGGCCGACCAGAGGATTGGCCCAGCGTTCGGTGGCGCGCGACACCGCCGGCCGCCACGCGGTCAACGCCAGGCCGGCATAGACGACGAGGATCACGCCGACCCAGGCCATCGCTTGTTGCGAGCCGAGCTGGTCGAAGGCGATGGCGACGAACATCAGCGCTGCGACCGAGGCCGCCGCCATGGTGCGAAACCGCACGAGCAAGCGGCGAAAGCCGCCGCCATAGATCGCCTGCCAGACGTTGGTCGCCATGGTCGGCACGACCATGATGGCAAGGGCTGCCTCCAGCGGCACCGCGAAGCTCATCACGGCGAGCGCGATCGGCGGCAATCCCATGCCGATCGCGCCTTTGGCGATGCCGGCGACGATGAAGGCGACGGCGATCGCCAGTATTTGGACCGTCGTCATCGGGCCGACACGCGCCCGGCCAGCCGGTCGAACGATTCCCAGAACAGGGCGCGCAGGTCGTCGGTCTCCATCATCACTTCGTGCATGGCGCCGGCGACGGCGACGTGCTCGCCGTGCTTCAGGCGCGCCACCATCGGCGCATGGCTGCGTGAATCGATCAGCGAATCCTGCCCGGCGGTAACCACGACCAGCGGCAGCTCGACGCGCTCCAGATGGCCAGGCGCGCTCATTGCCGTCATCGACCGGGCCGCTTGGCGAGCCCAGCCCAGAGTGGGCCCCCCCAGCTCCAACCGCCTGTCGGCGGCAAACCAAAGGTCGGTGAAGCGATAGCGGCGTTCGTCGTGGGTGACGAAGTTGGCATTGAATTCGCGCGCCAGGGCGATGAACGGCCCGGTGCCGAACAGGTAGCGCTCCTCGACAGCCGGCACCTCCGGCATCACCATCAGGACCGAACGCAGCAGGGCTTCGCGGCGCAGCGCGGTCATCGGCGAGACCAGGATGGCGGCCGAAAGCGGGCCGGATCCGGTCTCGGCCAGGCTGCGAAGCATGATATGGGCGCCCATGGAATGGCAGACCGCCACGACCGGCCGGGGAGCGTTGGGCGCCACCACGGTATCCAGGAACAGTTTCAAGTCGCCAAGATAGGTGGAGAAGTTGTCGATATGGCCCTTGTCGCGATCCGGCAGCGGTCGGTCGGACAGGCCTTGGCCGCGCCAGTCCATGGAAAACACGCAATAGCCACGGCCGAGCAGCTCGCCCGCGACCTCGGTGGCGTACTTTTCGATGAACTCGCCCCGGCCGGTCAGCAGGACGACGCTGCCCTTGGCCGGCTGGCTGGCGGTTCCCGGGACGTTCCATGAAGCGCAACGCAGGCGGGCTCCGGCGCCTTGCAGGAACCCATAGCGATCGGCCGGGACGTAGGTTGCCGCCAACTCGGTCGGGATGCCGGCCGGTGCGGCCGTCGGGTCCTGCTCAAACATGCCAGCCGGCGTTTTGGCGAAGGCGGCGGACGGATGCCAGCGGAGATTTGGGCATTTTGGCGAACAATGCCTTCCCTCCCTTTACCGTTTCGCCGCGCTTGGGCTATAGATCGCCTCGGTCGCCGCATCGTCTGCGAAGGGTCGCAGGCGAGGAAACCGGGCGCAAGGGAACCTCCAAGAGGTCAGCCGCACTGCGTGGTTATCGGCTCGTCGGTTGAGTCGATCCGGCACGGTCCTTGCGTCGACGCCTTTCGTCCGCAGGCGACATGCGACCGCGATCCCGACGTTTGCATGGTCCATCGGCGGCAGGCCGGAGCGATCGCCTTTTCATGATGCGTCACGGATTGGTTCTGTTGGTTGCCGTGGCCGCCACCGTGCTGGGCTGGCGCGCGCTCGACGGCCACCTCGGCGCCGCCAATGTCGAAGGGCCGCTGCACGGTGTGACCTATGCGCCGTGGGCCAAGGATCAGGATCCGCTGGCGTCCAAGCCGAGCGGGCTGCTCAGCTTTCTCGGCACCGCGGTAGGCGACGCGCCGCCGCCGCCGGTCAAGCCGCGCAAGGAGCAGATCGAGCGTGACTTCGCGCTGCTTGGCGGCAAGGTCGGATATGTCCGAACCTATCGCACCACCGACGGCGGCGAGGTCATGCCCGAGATCGCCGCACGGCACGGCATCAAGCTGGTGCCGGGCGCCTGGATCTACAGCGCCAAGGAGGCGCAGCAGCAGTTCGGCCGCGAGGCCGGCGAGGTCAATGGCGAGGAGACACGCGCCTTGATCCGCATGGCCAACCAGAACCCCAGCGTCGAGCGCGTGCTGGTCGGCAACGAGAACATCCTTCGCTGGGACGGCCAGAAGGGCGTCCGCGACCCCAACGCCACCAGCCCCGCCCAGCTCATTCGCGAGATCAGGAACGTCAAGCGCAACGTCAAGGTGCCGGTCAGCACCGCCGAGCCCTGGCACGTCTGGCTGCACTATCCAGAGCTGGCGCGCGAGGTCGACTACCTTGCCGTCCACATTCTGCCGTACTGGGACGAGAAGTCCGACGAGACGCCGCTCGATTATCTGAAGAACCGCATCGCGCTTCTGAAGCAGGCTTATTCCAACAAGAACATCATCGTCACCGAGGTCGGCTGGCCGTCGAACGGCGCGGCGCGCCGCAGTCCCGGCAGCGGTGTCGTGAAGTACGCGACACCGGGCGAGCAAGCCAAGAACATCCGCGACATGGTGGCCTGGCTGAAGTCGCAGAACATCGACTACTTCGTCGTCGAGGCGGTCGACCAGCCGTGGAAATCCTACGACCTCGAGGGCAAGGCGGGCGGCTACTGGGGCCTTTGGGATGCCGATCGCAAGCCGAAGTTCGCCTGGACCGGGACGATCGAGCGCTTCCCGCAATGGCGCGCCGGCGCGCTGTGGTCGCTCGGGCTCGGCGTGCCGCTGATGCTGCTGTTCCTGTGGCGGTGGCCCGGTCTTGGCCGCACCGGACAGATCGGCTTCTGCGGGTTGGTCGCGCTGTCGATGAGCGCGCTGGTCTATGGCGGCATGGTCGCGGCCGGCACCTACATGCTGGTTTCGGAGATGGTGGGATGGGCCGTGCTCGCCTTCTTCCTGGTGCTGAGCTTGGCGATGGCGCTCGTCCAAGCGCTGGAGATGGCCGAGACGATCTGGCGGCGGCGTTGGACGCGCGAAGCCTTGCCGGCCGCCGAGATGATCGCCCGCCAGCCGGCCGGTCGCGTCTGGCCCAAAGTGTCGCTGCATCTCGCCATTTGCAACGAGCCGCCGGCCATGGTGATCCAGACCCTCGATTCGCTGGCGGCGCTCGACTATCCCGACTTCGAAGTCATCGTCATCGACAACAACACCAAGGATCCGGCGGTGTGGCGGCCGGTGCAGGACTATTGCGCCCAGCTCGGCGAGCGCTTCCGCTTCTTCCATTTCGACGTTATGAAGGGCTTCAAGGCCGGCGCGCTGAACTACGTGCTGAGCCAGACCGCGCCCGACGCCAAGATCATCGGCGTCATCGACAGCGACTACATGGTCCGCCCCGACTGGCTGAAGGCGCTGGTGCCGTACTTCGACGACCGCAAGATCGGTTACGTCCAGGCGCCGCAGGACCATCGCGACTGGAAGGGCGACCGCTTCAAGGAGATGCTGAACTGGGAGTATGCCGGCTTCTTCGATATCGGCATGTGCCTGCGCAACGAGTACGACGCCATCATCCAGCACGGCACCATGACGCTGGTGCGCCGTGACCTGATGGCGGAACTGGACGGCTGGGCGACCTGGTGCATCACCGAGGACACCGAGCTTGGCCTGCGCCTGATGGAGAAGGGCTACGGCGCGATGTACAGCCGCGAGCGCTTCGGCCACGGTCTCACGCCCGACCACTTCGCCGGCTACAAGAAGCAGCGCTTCCGCTGGGCCTATGGCGCCATGCAGATCATGAAGGCGCATACCGGCAAGATGCTGTCGAACTCCACCAAGCTCACCTTCTGGCAAAAGTACCACTTCGTCGCCGGCTGGCTGCCTTGGTTCGCCGACGCGTTGAATCTCATTTTCACCTGGGCCGGACTGGCCTGGCTGCTTGCCGTGATCGTGCCGCCTCTGCTCGGTCTGAAGCCGGTCGGCCTGCCGCCGGCCGAGTTCATCCTGCCGACCATCGGCATCTTCGTCTTCAAGCTGCTCTATTCGTTCGGGCTCTACTTCGACCGGGTGCGTTGCACCTTCCGCCAGAGTGTCGGCGCTTCGCTGGCGGGCCTGGCGCTCACCTACACGGTTGGCCGCGCCGTGATCTACGGGCTCCTGACCAGTCGGCTGCCGTTCATGCGCACGCCCAAGATGGACGAGCGCGCCACGCTCGGCATGGCGCTCGGCATGGCGCGCGGCGAGGCGGTGCTGACGGTGCTGCTGTGGCTCGGCGCCGCCGTGTTGTGGTCGACGATCGGTGCGATCAACCCCGAGGCCCGGCTGTGGGCGATCTTCATGGTGGTGCAGTCGCTGCCCTACGCCGCCGCGGTCTATGTCTCCATGGTGAACGCACTCGAGCAGATGCGCCACGCGCGGGCTGCTTTCGAAGCGCAGCCCACGCCTCCGGTCGGCGTCGCGATGCAGCCTGCGCAGTAGAGCGATCTCCAGCCAATGGAACAGCCCACGATTCCATTGGCCGGAAGCGGGCCGGTTCGCGCAGCCGGTTCATCGTGCCCCAGCCATCCCCAAGGCCGGTCGATCGGCCGACCGCCAAGAATGTTCAATCAGGTTCTGCTCTGTTAGCGTCTCGCATGGCCACCGCCGCCCCGCCCGGCACCGCTCTTTTCCTCAAGCGCTGGCTGCGCCGGCCCTTCACCATGGGCGCCGTGGTGCCGAGCGGCCGGTTGCTTGCGCACGCCATGGCGGAGACGACGGTCACAGCCATCGGAGAGCGTGCGGGCGCGGTCATCGAGCTGGGCGCCGGCACCGGCGAGGTCACCAAGGCGCTGCTGTCGACCGGCATCGAGCCGAGCCGCTTGGCCCTGGTCGAGCGCGACAGCGAGCTCGCGGCGTTCCTGCGGCGCCATTTTCCGGGGCCGCGCATCGTCGAAGGCGACGCGGCAGACCTGCCGCGGCTGCTGGCGTCGAACGGTATCGATCGCGTCGCTGCCGCCGTGTCGAGCTTGCCGCTGCTGTCGCTGCCGTCCGAGGTGGTCGAGGGTATCGTGCGCGGCGTCTTTGCCGTCCTGCCGCCCGGCGGCGCGCTGGTGCAGTTCACCTATGGTCCGCGTCCGCCGGTGCCGCGGGCATTGCGCGAGCAGTTGGGACTTGCGGGATCGAGCGGCCGGCGCATCTGGCGCAACGTGCCGCCGGCCGTCGTGTGGACCTTCCGAAAGCCAGTCGCGGCGTGAAACCGTTCTTCTTCGACGATGCTTTGCGGCAGTCGATCGCGGCGCACTTGGCCGGCTTCGACGTGCGCCGCCGCCCCGATCCCGGGCGGCTGAAACGCGCCGCGGTGGCGATCGCTGTGGTCGAGAGTGAAGCGCCGGGCGAGGCAGCGTTCCTGTTGACCAAGCGGACGCCGCGGCTGCGCGCCCACGGCGGGCAGTGGGCGCTACCTGGTGGTCGGGTCGACGACGGCGAGACGATCGAGCAGACGGCGCTGCGCGAGCTGCACGAGGAACTCGGCGTGGCGGCGTCGGCCGACGACATCCTGGGGACGCTCGACGACTATCCGACACGGTCGGGATATCTCATCGCGCCGGTCGTCGTATGGACGCCGGTTGCCGCGGTGGCGCCCAATCCGGCCGAGGTCGCCGCTGCCTACCGTATCGGCTGCCGCGAGCTGTTCCGTGAGGGCTCGCCCGAGATCGTGCCGATCGCGGAGTCGGACCGGCCGATCATTCGGCTGCCGTTGCCGGTGGCCAGCGTCAATGCGCCGACGGCCGCGGTGCTCTACCAGTTCAGGGAAGTCGCGCTCGCCGGTCGCGACACCCGCGTCGACCATTTCGAGCAGCCGGTGTTCGCCTGGCGTTAAGGCGCCCGGCGTTTCAGGAACACCGTCGTCTCCTGCTCGATCACCGTCTCGCCGTGCTGGTTGACAGTGGCCTGGCGGATGCGGGCGATGCCGCGGTCGGGCTTGGACGTTGAGGCGCGCAGCTCGATCACGTCGGTCACCACATGCAGCGTGTCGCCCGGCCGCACCGGCTGTGCGAACCGCACGCCATCCAGCCCCGGCGACCCCAGGCTGCAGGCGCGAAAGATGCCCTGGTCGAGCCATAGCCGCAGCGTCAATGCCATGGTGTGCAGGCCCGAGGCGATCAGGCCGCCGAACGTCCAGCGCTTGGCGAACTCGGGGTCGGTGTGGAAAGGCTGCGGATCCCACCGTCGCGCGAAATCGAGCATGTCGGCTTCGGTCATGGTCGCCGAGGCGCTGACGAAACGGTCGCCGACCTTGAAGTCCTCGAAGTAGCGATCGCTCACAGCATCAGCTCCATGTAGGCGGTGTCCGGCACCGGGCTCGGGTAGTAGGGCGGGATATCGACGAAGCCCATCGAGCGGTAGAGCGCGACCGCGGCGTCCATCTTTCCCTTGATCGTGTCCAGTCGCAGCCGTCGATACCCCAATCGCCGTGCCTCGGCGACGACGGCTAGGGCGAGACCACGACCGATCGACTTGCCGTCGGCCATGCGCAGCGCACGGTGCGCCGGCGGCACATAGAGCCGTTTCATCTCGCAGACGTCTTCGCCCAGCCGGCGCAGCGCCACACAGCCAGCCGCCTCGCCGGCCGCCCGCGCCAGCAACAGCGCGCCATCGGGCGGCGTGTACTTGCCGGGCAGCCCGGCCAGCTCGCTGTCGAAGCCCTGATAGTCGAGCGAGAAGCCGAGCGACCGCGCATAGTCCGCGAACAGCGCTCTGATCGCCGCGAGGTCGGCCGGCCCGGTGGCCGGCGCGATGGTTATGGGATCGGAAGTTGCCATGGGCGGCATTTTCCGAAGCCTGTGCTAACCTGTCATCCGAAAGCAGGGAGGAAGGAATGGCGAGCAACACCACGCGCCGCCGCGCGCTGGCTTTGGCTGGTGCAGGCGCAGTCTTGGCGGCGCCGGCTTTGGCGCAGGCGCCGTGGCCCAACAAGCCGGTGCGGTTCATCGTGCCGTTTCCACCGGGCCAGGCGGCCGACATCTTCGCCCGCCTGATGGCGGAGAAGCTGACCGACGTCTGGAAGCAGCAGGTCGTGGTCGAGAACCGGGCCGGCGGCAGCGGTATTCCGGCGACCGAGTACGCCAAGGCGTCGGCCCCGGACGGCTACACGCTGATGATCGTCTCGAGCGGCACGTTCGGCGTCAATCCCAGCCTGTTCCCCGACCTGCCGTACCGGCCGCTGGTCGACTTCCTGCCGATCACCAACATCTTCTTCGTGCCCCTGGTGATCGTGGCGCATCCCAGCTTTGCCGCCAACACGTTGGGTGAGCTCATCGAGCTGGCGCGCAAGGAGCCGGGGCAGCTGTCCTATGCATCGGCCGGGCCAGGCACGTCGCAGCACCTGTCGATGGAGCTGTTCAAGCTGCGCGCCAAGCTCGACATCGTGCATGTGCCCTACAAGGGCAGCGGCCCGGCGATGGCCGACCTGCTGGGCGGCCATGTCAAGCTGATGATGGACAGCACCGCAGCGGCGCTCGGGCCGATCACCGACAAGCGCATCAAGGCGCTCGCCGTCACCACGGCGCGCCGCGCCGGGCCGCCGCTCGACGGTATTCCCGCCATCGCCGAGACCATCCCGGGCTTCGACGCCGCCGGCTGGTCGGGCCTGGCGGCACCGGCGCGCACGCCGCTCGAGATCGTCGCCAAGGTCAACAAGGACGTCAACGCGCTGCTGCAGGACCCTGCCGTGCTGCGTCAGATCGAGCAGCGCGCCGCGATCGCGGCTCCCGGCACGCCGATCCAGTTCGCCGAGTTCATCAAGAAGGAGATCGATACCTGGGGCGAAGTGGTGCGGGCGACCGGCACCAAGCCCGGCACCTGACGCTGGGATTGCCATGAAACTCTACGGTCTCAAGAACGGCGTCAATCCACGCCGGGTGCGGATCTTCCTCGCCGAGAAGCGGATATCGATTCCGATCGAGGAGTTCGACATGGAAAGTGCGGGTCACAAGACGCCCGCCTTTCTGGCCAGGAATCCGCTGGGCACGCTGCCCGTGCTGGAACTGGACGACGGCACGCTGATCGCCGAGTCGGTGGCGATCTGCCGCTATTTCGAGGAGATGGTGCCCGAGCCGCCGCTGTTCGGCCGCTCGGCTCTGGAGCGCGCCCAAGTCGAGATGTGGAACCGGCGCATGGAGCTCGAGCTTCTGCTGCCGGTGATCGACGTCTTCGTGCACACCCATCCGTTCTGGATCGGCAAGCGTCGCCAGATCGCCGAATGGGGCGCGGTGCGGCGTGATCAGGTCGTCGAGCGGTTGCGTTGGCTGGATGGCGAGCTCGAGGGCCGCGACTTCATCGGCATCGACCGCTACAACGTCGCCGACATCACCGCCCAGGTGGCGCTGCTCACCGCTCGCGGCGCGCTGAAGCTTGCCATTCCCGACGATCGCCCTCACCTGGCGCGCTGGTGGGCCAACGTGTCGTCGCGACCGACGGCGCGGGCGTAGCGCTCGATCGATCGGAAGTCGCTTCAGGCGTCGAGCACGGCGACGAGCTGGCCTTCGTCGATCGCCTCGCCCTCGTTCACCTTGATTTCCTTGATCGTGCCAGCTCGGGGCGACAGCACGGGGATTTCCATCTTCATCGATTCGAGGATCATGATCTCGCCGTCGGCCTC
>VGCQ01000046.1 GCA_016870055.1 Alphaproteobacteria bacterium
CGGCAGCTCGATCGACTAACCCTTTGTTTGAGGCTCTTTATCGACACTTCATACAGACTGTCTCCTGTCCCTAAGACAGGGACAGTGCAACGCTTGCTTTTCCATCCTTTGATCTACCACGGTCAGCTCATAATATAACTACGGTAATGATAAATGTCAAGCCCTCCGCGAAGATCGGCGGCGTGCCGGCGGCGCAAAACGTTAGACGAAAAACGTTAGACGCCGGCCGGCCGGCGCAAACATTTTTCAGGACATTCGTCCAACCGCCTGAAGCGACGACAAGAAAACCCCGGACCGAGCCGCCAACGGTTTTCTCACCGCACTGCGATTCTGCTGCTCAGTTGCCGGACGCAAGCGCGCGCGAGCCGACATGCGCTCATCAGATCTTCCACCTTACAATTTCGGTCAATGGGCTCAGCCAGGCGATGGACTGGCGCGCGGCCAGCGCTCGGCGTGAAGTCCGGTCGGAAACGGTTGGCTGCCTGCGACCATCAGGCCGATCCTCTCCAAGAGTGTCGGCGGGATATGCGACAATTTCCGGTGAGGGAGTCAACGCGGTTCTGCCGCGAAGGCTTGCTGCTGGTGCCGCTTTCGGCAGTGCTCGCCGGCCTTGCCCTCAGCTCAACCTGGGCTAGCGTTCAGGAATCACGCCACGGACTGACGACGGCTTCCAACACCCGTGTGAAATCCGACACATTGCGCGTGACAAGCGTCAGGCTCCGCATTCGAGCGGTCGCCGCGATGAAGGCGTCGGCGGTGCCGATCGGCCGACCGGCCGCCTCGCTCAGTGCCATCAATCGTCCCCCGCCTTCGGCAATCGCTGCATCGACCGGCAGCATCCTGCCTTCGAAGCGCAGCGGCAGCTCGTCGCTGAGCCAAGCATCGAGCTGGCGTTGGCGGCGGCCTGCTGCCAGGCGTTCGACACCGTAGCGCAGTTCGGTCAAGGTCACGACGCTGAGGAAGAGCCGATCTTCATCGCTCTCCGCCAGCCAAGCAACGAGGCCAGGATCGGGCCTGGGCTTGACCCACTCCGACACGACGTTGGTATCGAGTAGAAAGCTCACAGCTTGACCCTGCGCGGCCGATCTTTCTTACGCCCGATCTCGAGGCCCGATTTGCGCAGAGGCGAACGGGCAAAGAACTCCGCCAAATTGCCCTTACGCTTGGTCTTGCGTTCCCATTCCTTGGCGTCGACGACGACGACGGCCGTGCGGCCGTTCTTCGTGATGGTCTGCGGACCACCCGACTGGGCGCGATCGATGACCTCGCTCAGCTTTGCCTTCGCCTGCGCAACTGTCCAATTGCCGGCGCTCATGCGCGATCTCCGCTAGGTGACCATAGCGGTCATTGTAGTCATCCAAAGAGTCGATACAAGATCGGCCCGGCTCTTACCAGAATTGCCCTAGCGCTCCCACTCCAGCCCGATCGCGCGGTAGTGCGCCGGGTCGTCGGCCCAGCGCTCGCTCACCTTGACGTGCAGGAAGAGGTGGACCGGCCGCTCCAGCATCCGGCCGAGCTCGTGGCGGGCGCGGGCGCCGATCTCCTTGATGCGGGCGCCGCCCTTGCCCAGCACGATGGCGCGCTGGCCGTCGCGCTGGACGTGGATGGTCTGCTCGATCCTGACGCCGCCGTCGGCGCGCTCCTGCCATTTGTCGGTCTCGACCGCGGCCTCGTAGGGCAGTTCGTGGTGGAGCTGGCGAAAGACCTGCTCGCGCGTCACCTCGGCGGCGAGCAGGCGGAGCGGCAGGTCGGCCGCCTGGTCCTCGGGGTACAGGAACGGCCCCGCGGGCAACGCCGCCGCCAGGCCCTGCAGGACGTCGGCGACGCCGTCCTGCTTCAGCGCGCTCACCATGAAGGTGCGGACGAACGGCAAGTGCGCGTTGAGATCGGCGGCGAGCGCCAGCAGCCGGTCGCGCGGCACGCGGTCGATCTTGTTCAGGATCAGGAAGCGCGGCGTGCGCTGCTCCTTCAAGCGCGCGACGATCGCCTCGGTCTCGGCGCCGACGCCGCGCTCGGCATCGACCACCAGGGCGACGAGATCGGCATCGTCGGCGCCCTGCCAGGCGGCGGCGACCATGGCGCGCTCGAGCCGCCGCTTGGCGATGCGGAAGATGCCCGGCGTGTCGACCAGCACGACTTGCGCCCGTGCCGCGCCGCTGCCGTCATCGGGCAGATCGGCCATGGCGATGCCGATCACCCGCATGCGCGTGGTCTGCACCTTGGGCGACACGATCGAGACCTTCGAGCCGACCAGCGCGTTGACCAGCGTCGACTTGCCGGCATTGGGCGCGCCGACCACGGCGACGAAGCCGGCGCGAGTCTTGGAACCGCTCATCGCATCACACCGTATCGATCTGCTCGAGCATGGCGGCGGCGGCCGCACTCTCGGCGGCGCGCTTGGTCGGGCCGCTGCCCTCGGCCGGCGCCAGGCCGTCGACCTTGACCTCGACCCGGAACAGCGGCTCGTGCGCGCTGCCCTGGCGGCCGACCTGGCGATAGACCGGCAGGGCCAGCCCGCGCGCCTGCGCCCATTCCTGCAGCTGGGTCTTGGGCGGCCGCGGCGCGGGATTGTGGCTGCCCAGCCGATCGCCCCACAGCCGCTCGACGACGGCGGCGGCGGCGGCGAAGCCGCCATCGAGGTAGATCGCGCCGAGCAGCGCCTCCAGCATGTCGGACAGGATGGCGGGCGTGGCCGGCGGCGCGCCGCGCCAGGCGATGCGGAGATCGGCGAGCTCGATGTCGCGCGCGATCTCGACCAGGGTCGGCGCGCTCACCAGCGCGGCGTGGCGTCGCGCCAGCTGGCCCTCGCGCTCGGCCGGAAAGCGGCGCAGCAGCAGGTCGGCCATGGCGAGCGACAGCACGCGGTCGCCGAGGAACTCCAGGCGCTCGTTGCCGTGCGGGAAGCGGGCTTTGAGATCGGCGCGCTTGTCGAGCGTGCCGCGGTGGGTCAGCGCCTCGACGGCAAGCTCGGGCCGCGCGAAGGAGTGACCGAGCCGCTCGGCGAGGGCCGCGAGATCGACGTCACTCGCCTTCAAGGGGAGCCGGCGTCAGTGGATGGCCATGAAGAAGCGGCTGAAGCGGATGGCCTGCGGCCATTTCCACGGCTCCAGCCAACCCGCGGCCGAGGGATCGTGCGAGAAGAAGATGAACTCGGCGCGGCCGACCAGATTCTCCGACGGCACGTACCAGCCGAGCTGGTCGCGGTCGCGCGTGCTGCCGGTGAAGTCGCGCAACGACAGGCGCGTTCGGCTGTCGAGCGAATCGTCGCGATTGTCGCCCATCACGAAGTAGCTGCCGGCCGGCACCAGGAACTCCGGCGTGTTGTCGGCCAAGCCGCTGTCGCTGTACTCCAGCACCGTGTACTGCCGGCCGTTGGGCAGCGTCTCGCGGTAGAGCGTGCCCTTCTGGTAGTGGCCGTTGTTGCCCTTCACGTATTCGCCGACGCGCAGCCGCGGCACCGCCGTGCCGTTGATGATCAGCACGCCCTGGGTGACCTGGATGCGATCGCCCGGCATGCCGACGATGCGCTTGATGTAGTCGGTGCGGTTCATGCCCTGGCCCTGGTCGCCGGGATACTTGAACACCGCCACGTCGCCGCGCTCGGGCGGCGCGCCCAGGACGCGGCCGGAGAAGAAGCCGAGCGAGAACGGGAAGGAGTGCTTGCTGTAGCCGTAGAAGTATTTCGAGACGAACAGGTAGTCGCCGACCAGCAGGGTCGGGATCATCGAGCCGGACGGGATGTTGAACGGCTCGATGGCGAAGGTGCGCACGACCAGCGCGATCAACACGGCATAGATCACCGTGCGGACGGTCTCGCCCCAGCCGCCGGCCTTGTCCTGTCCCCGCTTGCGTCGCTCTGCCACGTCCGTCATCGCCGTACCAAGTCAAACGAACCCGCGCCTATAGCAGGGCCGGGCGGCGCTGTCTCCCGGCCGGCCGCGACACGGGAGCACTGCAAATTGGTCATTTCAGGGCCTGTGCCGGCAACGCGGTGATGATCACGATGGCCTGGGCCAGCGGATATTCGTCGGTCAGCGTGAGGTCGATTTGGGCCGCCATGCCGGCCGGCGTGATCTCCTGCAGGCGGGCGAGCGCGCCGCCGGTCAAGGCCATGGTCGGCCGGCCGCTCCGCTGGTTGATCACGCCCATGTCACGCCAGAACACGCCGCGGCGCAGCCCGGTGCCCAGCGCCTTGGCGCACGCCTCCTTGGCGGCGAAGCGCTTGGCGTAGCTCGCCGCCCGCGTGGCGCGGCCGTCGGACCGCTTCTGCTCGATCTCGGTGAAGACGCGCTGCACGAAGCGATCGCCGAAACGCGCCAGCGACTTCTCGATGCGTCGGATGTCGCAGAGATCGTTGCCGAGCCCGATGATCACGCCGCCGCCCCGCCGCGCGCCGCGTCCATCAGCCGGCGCATCTCGCGGATCGCGGCCTCCAAGCCGACGAAGATCGCCTCGCCGACCAGGAAGTGGCCGATGTTGAGCTCGCGTACGTTGGGAATGGCGGCGATCGGCCCGACGTTTTCGTAGTTGAGGCCGTGACCGGCGTGGCATTCCAGGCCGAGATCGGCGCAAAGCGCGGCGGCCTTCTCGATGCGCGCCTGCTCGGCGGCCCGCTCGGCGCCCTCGATCTCGCAGTAGCGGCCGGTATGCAGCTCGACCACCGGGGCACCGAGCCGGACCGCCATCTCGAGCTGGCGCGGGTCGGCCTCGATGAACAGCGAGACGCGGATGCCGGCGTCGCCGAGCCGCGCCACCAGAGGCTTCAGGTGATTGTGCTGGCCGACCGCGTCGAGCCCGCCCTCGGTGGTGCGCTCCTCGCGCTTCTCGGGCACGATGCAGGCAGCGTGCGGCCGGTGGCGCAGGGCGATCGCCACCATCTCCTCGGTCGCCGCCATCTCGAAGTTGAGCGGCAGGCCGATCGAGTCCTTCAGCCGCGCGATGTCGTCGTCGACGATATGGCGGCGATCCTCGCGCAGATGGGCGGTGATGCCGTCGGCGCCGGCTTTGGCCGCGAGCAGCGCGGCGCGCAACGGATCGGGCGTCGGCGTGCCGCGCGCATTGCGCACGGTGGCGACGTGATCGATGTTGACGCCGAGACGCTGATAGGGAAGTGGCGGCATTCTATTCTCTGTCGTCTTGCTCCTCTCCCCCTTGGGGGAGAGGTCGGGTGAGGGGATGATGCAGGAAGCGAGCGTCGCGTCGCTCCCCCTCACCTGGCCTCTCCCCCAACGGGGAGAGGAAAATGAATCGTGTCAGCGTCATCGACGTCGTCAATTCCTGGCCCGCTCGACGGCATTGATGGCCGGGGTGGCGCGCAGCGCGGCGGTGATGTTGGCGAGGTGCTTTACGTCGGAGACCTCGACGTCGATCACCATGTCGAAGAAATCCATCGAGCGGTTGACGATGCGCAGGTTGGAGATGTTGCCCTCGTGGCGGGCGATCACGGTCGAGAGCTTGGACAGGCTGCCCGGCTGGTTGGCGACCGTGACCTTGAGGCGGCCGGTGTAGATGCCGGGCACGCCCTCGCTCACCGAATCCCAGCCGACATCGATCCAGCGTTCCGGCGATTCGGAGAAGCTTTCGAGCGTGGCGCAATCGATGGTGTGGATGGTCACGCCCTTGCCGGTGGTGATGATGCCGACGATGCGGTCGCCGGGCAGCGGATGGCAGCAGCGCGCGAAATGCACCGCCATGCCGGGGATCAGGCCGCGGATCGCGATCTGGCCGCCGCTTTCGTTCCTGGCCCGCACGTTGTCGGCCGCGGCCTTGCCCGTCGTCTTGCCGGCCGCCTTGCTGCGCGCCCGCGAGATCGGCACGACGTCGGCGCCGCCCTCCTTGCGCGAGGGCTGCTTGAGCGCCGGATAGACCGCGATCAACACCTCGCGCGCCGTCACCAGGCCGGCGCCGACGGCGGCGATCAAGTCGTCGGTGGTGGCCTGCTTGAAGTTGGCGCGCACGCCGTCGAGGCCCTTGTCGGTCAGCTCATAGCCCTGCTCGTGGAAGGCCTTGTCGAGCAGCGAGCGGCCGAGCTGGATATACTGCTCGCGCTGGCGCGTGCGGATGAAGCGGCGGATCGCCGCTTTGGCCTTGCCGGTGACGACGAAGCGCTCCCAGGTCGGCGACGGGGTCTGCGCCTTGGAGGTGACGATCTCGACCTGGTCGCCGTTGGCAAGCTGGGTGCGCAGCGGCAGCATGCGGCCGTTGATCTTGGCGCCGACGCAGGTGTCGCCGATCTGGCTGTGCACGGCGTAGGCGAAATCGATCGGCGTGGCGCCGCGCGGCAGGGCGATCAGCTTGCCCTTGGGCGAGAAGCAGAACACCTGATCGTGGAACATCTCGAGCTTGGTGTGCTCGAGGAACTCCTCGGCGTTGGGCGCCTTGTCGAGGATGTCGATCAGGCTGCGCAGCCAGGCATATTGCGGCGCGTCGGTCGACGGCCCGCCTTCCTTGTAGATCCAGTGGGCGGCGACGCCGCGCTCGGCCTGGTCCTGCATCTCGTCGGTGCGGATCTGGATCTCGATGCGCTGGCCGAGCGGGCCCAGCACGCCGGTGTGCAGCGAGCGGTAGCCGTTGGGCTTGGGCACCGAGATGTAGTCCTTGAAGCGGCCCGGGATCACCTGGTAGCGGGCGTGCAGCAGGCCGAGCGCCTGGTAGCATTGCGCGAGGTCGGCCACGATGACGCGGAACGCCATGATGTCGGAGAGCTGCTCGAAGGAGACGTTCTTGGTCTGCATCTTGCGCCAGATCGAGTAGGGCGATTTCTCGCGCCCCGAGACCTGGGCGCCAAGGCCGCCCTCCTTCAGAGTCCTGACCAGCTCGGCCTCGATCTCGGGCACCAGCCGCTCGCCGCGCTCGCGCAGATAGCCCTGGCGCGCCGCCACCGAGGCGCGGCCGTCGGGATTGAGCTCGGCAAACGCCAGATCCTCGAGCTCGCGCTTGACCCGCTCCATGCCGATGCGCGAGGCGAGCGGCGCGTAGAGATCCATGGTCTCGAGCGCGATGCGCCGGCGCCGCGCCGGATCCTTGATGTGATGCAGCGTGCGCATGTTGTGCAGGCGGTCGGCGAGCTTCACCAGGAGCACGCGGATGTCGGACGACATGGCGAGCACCAGCTTGCGCAGATTCTCGGCCTCCTTGGTGCTCTCCGACTGGACCTCCAGGCGGCTGAGCTTGGTGACGCCGTCGACCAGACGCGCCACGCTCTCGCCGAACAGGCCGGCGATCTCCTCGCGCGTGGCGTCGGTGTCCTCGATCGTGTCGTGCAAGAGCCCGGTGACGATCGAGGCGGTGTCGAGCTTCATCTCGGCCAGGATGCCCGCCACCTCGACAGGGTGGGAGAAGTAGGGATCGCCCGAGGCGCGCATCTGCGTGCCGTGCTTCTTCAGGCCATAGACGTAGGCGCGATTCAGCATGTCCTCGTCCGCGTCCGGATCGTAGGACTGCACGCGCTCGACCAGTTCGAACTGACGAATCATGGCAATCGCCCATTATATGGGGACGATTGCGCTCGCTCCATGCCTTATCGGAGCGCGGACCACCAGGTCCGCTCGGGACTCTCGAAAGCGGACCTGGGGGTCCGCGCTCCGTTCACTCGACGATGTCGTCTTCCTCGGCCATCGGCAGCGCCTTGGGCTGCGCCGCCTCGGCGCCGCCCTGGGCCAGCGCGGCGGCCAGCTCCTGCTCGAGCTCGGCCATCTCGTTGACCTCTTCGGGCTTGTCGATGTCGGCGTGCTTCTGCATGCCGGAGATCAGCGAGTCCTTGAGCTGGCCATGGTCGAGCTTGCTGTCGGCGATCTCGCGCAGCGCCACCACCGGGTTCTTGTCGCGGTCGCGATCCAGCGTGATCTGGGCGCCGGCCGAGATGTCGCGCGCGCGCTGGGCGGCGAACATGACGAGCTCGAAACGGTTCGGCACCTGCACGATGCAGTCTTCGACGGTGACACGCGCCATGGCGACCTCTGATTTCCCGGGAGCGGGCGGTTATACGCGGCCTTGCTGAAAAGGCAAACTCTCTTTCCCGCCCGTCATTTGCGGAGGAATTCAGAACGGCTCGATCCCCTGCCCGTCCGGCAGCGCCGCCAACAGAGCCCCGATCGAGGCGCCGGTCCGGGGGTGGCGCCACTCGGGGGCGAGGTCGGCGAGCGGGCGCAGGACGAAGGCGCGACCCTCCAGGCGAGGATGCGGCAAGGTCGCCTTGCCGGGACCGCCCGGCGCCAATTCGCCATGAAAATCAAGGAGATCGAGGTCGATGACGCGCGCGGCATCGGGTACCGAACGGACCCGGTCGAAGGCCTGCTCGACAGCGTGCAGCAAGGCCAACAAGCGATCGGCCGACAGGTCGGTGGCGACTTCCGCCACGGCATTGACGTACCAAGGCTGGTCGGAGACCGGCACCGGGGCGGTGCGGTACCACGGCGAGACCCGCCGGACGACGACCCCCCTGCCGCCGAGGTCGGCCAGGGCGGCCGTCAAGGCCTGCCGCGGCGGCCCATGGCGCGGGTGATCGAGATTGGCGCCCAGACCGATGAAAATCCCGGACCGGGCGGGACGGATCGCGTTTTCCACCAACAAATGCCTCCAACCCCTTGTGATTTATGACTTAACACCCTAAACTTAAGACGCTGTGGGAGCGGTGTGGGTTATTAAACTCCCATGGCTGGATAATTTTTTCGCTCCCTCTGCGCACATTTTCAAAAAGGATTATCGCCATGAAAGGCCATTTCTACGAGACCGAGCGGGTCGCCCTCTTCATCGACGGCGCCAACCTCTACTCCGCGGCCCGCGCGCTGGGCTTCGACATCGACTACCGCCGGCTGCTGAAGGTGTTCCGCGACAAGGGCCATCTGGTCCGCGCCTACTACTACACCGCCCTGGTCGAGGATCAGGAGTACTCGCCGATCCGGCCGCTGGTCGATTGGCTGGACTACAACGGCTACACCATGGTCACCAAGCCGACCAAGGAATTCACCGACGCCATGGGCCGCCGCAAGATCAAAGGCAACATGGACATCGAGCTGGCCATCGACGTGCTGGAGATGGCTGAGCATCTCGACCATGTGATTCTGTTCTCCGGCGACGGCGATTTCCGCCGCCTGGTCGAGGCGGTGCAGCGCAAGGGCCTGCGCGTCTCGGTGGTCAGCACCATCAAGTCCTCGCCGCCGATGGTGGCCGACGAGCTGCGCCGCCAGGCCGACGAGTTCATCGAGCTGGCCGAGCTGGCGCCGCTGATCGCCCGCGCCGCGTCGGAGCGTCCGCCGCGGCCGGCGGTCGCCAACGGCGATCTCGGCGACGACAGCGCCGGCCAAATGATGCGGTCGGCCTAGCGGGCAGTGGCTGCCGCGCGTTTCGAGGAGCCGCCGCTCGACTGCCCGCGCTGCCCCCGGCTCGTCGCCTTCCTGCACGAGCTGAGGGGCCAGTATCCCGATTGGAACAACGCGCCGGTCCGTTCGTTCGGCGCGCTCGATGCCCGGCTGTTGATCGTCGGCCTCGCCCCCGGCATGCGCGGCGCCAATCGCACCGGCCGGCCGTTCACCGGCGACTATGCCGGCGATCTTTTATACTCGACGCTGCTCGCGTTCGGCTTTGCCCAGGGAACCTACAAAGCCGATCCCCAAGACGGGTTGCGGCTGGTCGACTGCCGCATCGCCAACGCGGTGCGCTGCTTGCCGCCCGAGAACAAGCCGCTGCCGGCCGAGTTCACGAACTGCCGGCCGTTCCTGCAGGCCGAGCTGGCGGCGATGGCCGCGCTCGAGGTGATCGTTGCGCTGGGCAAAGGCGCACACGATCAAGTGCTACGCGCGCTCGCAGCGCGGCCGGCCGGGAACTACCCGTTCGTGCACGGCAGATTGCACACTCTGCCGACCGGTCTCACGCTCGCCGACAGCTATCACTGCTCCCGCTACAACACCAACACCGGTCGGCTCACCACCGAGATGTTCCATGCGGTGTTCGAAAGCGTGCGCAAGACGCTGAGGTCCGCGCTCCGCTAAAACGCCTTTTCGATCGCGCCGGTGATCTCGCTGGAACGCGGGCGGACACGGCTCGGCCAGGCGCCTTGCAGGCTGCCGTCCTTGCCGATCAGGTACTTGTGGAAGTTCCATTTGGGCGCGGCGTCCTCGCCGGCCTCGGCGGCGATCCACTTGAAGAGCGCGTGCGCCTCGGGACCGATCACCCTCTGCTTGGCGGTGAGCGGGAACTTCACGCCGTACATGCTTTGGCAGAACTTGGCGATCTCGGACTCGCCGCGCGGCTCCTGGGCGCCGAAATCGTTGCACGGCACGCCCAGCACGACCAGGCCCTTGGGCCCGTAGGTCTCGTGCAGCTGCTCGAGGTCGGTGTATTGGGGCGTGAAGCCGCAATAGGACGCGACATTGACCACCAGCACGGGCTTGCCGGCGTAGCTCTTCATGTCGAGCGGCTTGTTGTCGATGGTGGTGAAAGCGAAGTCGTGTGCCGATGCCATCTTGGATCTCCCGGAACTGCCTCATGCTGAGGAGCCGTGCAGAGCACGGCGTCTCGAAGCATGGCACCAAACGAGGTGCGTGTTGCCACCCTTCGAGACGCACCGCTTCGCGGCGCTCCTCAGGGTGAGACCTTACTCCTCGTCATAGCGCTGCTCGAGCCACGGGTCGCCGTAGTTGTGATAGCCGCGCACTTCCCAGAAACCCGGCTTGTCGTGCAGCGAGAACTCGATGCGCTTGATCCACTTGGCGCTCTTCCAGAAATAGAGCCTGGGGATCACTACGCGCAGCGGTCCGCCATGCTCGCGGCTGATCGGCTGACCGTTCCAGCTCCAGGCGAGCAGCACGTTGTCGGCCGCGAAATCGGCCAGCGGCACGTTGGTCGTGTAGGTGTCGTAGGCGTGGAAGACGACGTGCTGCGCTTCGGCCTTGGGCTCGACGATCTTCAGCAGATCGCGCGCGCTCACACCCTCCCATTCGTTGTCGTAGCGCGACCATGCCGTCACGCAGTGGATGTCGGTCGTGAGCCGGGTCTTCGGCAGGTCGGTGAATTCGCCCCACTTCCAGGTCGCCGGCTGCGCGACCTCGCCGTCGACGAACAGCCGCCAGGCATGGCTCGGGATCTCGGGCTGAATGCCGAGATCGAGCACCGGCCAATTGTCGACCAGCCGCTGGCCGGGCGGCAGGCGCTGGCCGGGCGCCGCCGCCGTACCGGTCAGCAGCCGACCGTCGGCGGCCCATTTCTGCTTGGCATCGACGAGCTTGCTCTTCAGCTTGCCGAACAGGGTGACGTGGTCGGTCATGCGCTCCCTCAGATGCTGCGGCCGGCCTTCTCCCAATAGGGCGCGCGCAGCTTGCGTTTGAAGATCTTGCCCGAATCCTCGCGCGGCAGGGCGGCGCTGAATTCGACGATCTTGGGCACCTTGTAGCGCGCGACGTGCTGGCCGAGCCAGGCCCTGACGGCGGCGGCGTCGATCGCCGCGCCGGCCTGCGGCTCGACATGGGCGCAGATCTGCTCGCCGAACTCCTCGTCGGGAATGCCGAACACCGCACAGTCCCGCACGCCCGGCATCTGGATCAACACCGATTCGATCTCGGCGGGATAGATGTTGACGCCGCCCGAGATGATCATGTCGCGCTTGCGATCGCACAGATAGACATAGCCGTCGGCGTCCTGATAGCCGACATCGCCCACCGTCACGAGATCGCCCAGCGCCACTTCGCGGCGCTTGGCGTCGTCGTTGTTGTAGGTGAACTCCGACAGGTGCGGACCGCGGACGTAGATCTCGCCGACCTCGCCCTGCTTCACGTCGCGGCCCTGCTCGTCGACGATGCGCAGGTCGGCTCCCGGCACGACGCGGCCGACCGTGCCGGGCTTGGCCAGGGCCTCGTGCGAATCGTGCCACACCACGACGCCGGTTTCGGTGGCGCCGTAATACTCGGTGATCACCGGCCCCCACCAGTCGATCATCTGGCGCTTCACCGCCGGCGCGCAGGGCGCCGCGCCGTGCACGATCCAGCGCAACGACGCGACATCGTAACGGCGCTTGACCGGGTCGGGCAGCCGCAGCAGGCGCACGAACATGGTGGGCACGATGTGCATGTGGCTGACCTTGTGCTCGTCGATCAGCCGCAGCATGTCCTCGGCGTCGAAGCGCGGTTGCAGGACCATGTGCAGGCCGTGGCGCGCACTGCTCATGCCGTAGGCGGCGGGTGCCGAGTGATACATCGGCCCGTTCATCAGCACGACGATCGCCGGATCGGGCTTCAGCCCCCAGTACTTCGCAGCCTCGGCGGCGAGCAGCATCTGCTGCTCGGGCGACGCGGGCTGGCGGCGCACACCTTTGGGCCGGCCGGTCGTGCCCGACGTGTAGATCATGCTGCCACGCGCCGCCTTGGGCGGCTCGGTACGCGGCGCACCACCCGCCACGAACGCCTCCCAGGTCGCGACGCCGGGGGACACGCGGCGCCGCTCGGCCGGCACGCCGTAGGCCGTGGCGATCTCGTCGGGCGTCGGCACGACCAGCACCGTCACCCCGGCCGGCACGCCGCTCTCGATGCCGGCCAGAAGATCGCTGTGCGCCACCAGCACCTTGGCACCGCTGTCGGCCAGGATGTAGGCCGCCTCCTCCGGCGTGAAATGCCAGTTGATCGGCACGGCATAGGCGCCGAGCTGGCTCGCCGCCATGTTGACCTCGAAGGTCGCAAAGTCGTTGCGCAGCATCAGGGCGATGGCGTCGTCCTCGCCCAGCCCCAACCGCGCGAAACCGCCGGCGGCACGCGCGGCATTGGCCTGGATCTCGGCCCAGCTGCGGAAGCGCTCGCCGGCGGCGACGCCGGGCGCTCGGTCGGAGGTCATGCTGTCGGCGGTCATGTCGTCACTCCCGGATGATGCCGCCGATCAGCTTGAAGCCGGCACCGTCGAACTGCTGCAGGCGCAGCGCCTTGTAGGGCCGATAGTCGGTCGGGCTGGTGTCGAGCGTGACGCCCGGCAGAGTGAGCGGCGTGGTGTAGCCTTTCAGGCTCGCGGCCTGCTTCATCAGGCTGTCGCGGCTGACATCGTTGCCGCAGCGCCGCAGCAGGTCGGCCACGATCATGCCGTAGCTGTACCCCGCCGAGACGAAGGAGTCGTTGGGATTGAGCTCGGGCACCCATTTCTTCGCCCAGGCGAGATAGGCCTTCATGCCGGCATCGTCGTCCCACGACGGATCGCCGGGGCTCTTGGCATTGGCGGCGGTGACGACGCCCTTGGCGGCGTCGGCGCCGGCCGGCCGCAGCACGCCCGGCACCGACGACGAGCCGACCGGCAGATAGATCTGCGGCTTCCAGCCGAGCTCGGCGGCCTTGCGCATGGCCTGGGTCGCATGCTTGCCGGTCGCCGCGATGAAGAAGGCATCGGCGTTCGACGCGCGAAGCTGAATGACCTGCGAGTCTACCGTCGGATCGGTGGTCTCGTAGGTGACCTCGCTCACGATCTGCGACGCCTTCGGGCCGAGCGCATGGCGGAAGCCCTCGACATAGTCCTTGCCGAAATCGTCGTTCTGCCGCAGCACGGCGATGCGCGCATTCGGCATCGACTGCAGGATGTGGCGGGCATAGACGGCGCCTTCGGTGTCGTAGGCGATCATGCCCATCATGGTCCAGGGATAGGCCTTGGGATCGTTCCACGCCGAGGCACCCGACAGGATCAGGAGCTGCGGCACCTTCTTCTGGTTGAGGTAACGGTGGATGGCGCGATTGGTCGGCGTGCCGATGGTGTTGACGATGGCCAGCACGTTGTCGCGCTCGACGAGCTGGCGCGTGCCCTCCATGGTCTTGGGCGGACTGTAGCCATCGTCGAGCGACAGCAGCGTCACCTTGCGACCGTTGATGCCGCCCTGCTCCTCGTTGAGCGACTTGAAGTAGGCGACCTCGGCCTTGCCGACGCCCGACAGCATCGACAGCGGGCCGCTGTAGGGCATGGTCTGGCCGAGCCTGATCTCGCCGGCATCGCTTCGCGGCTGCGCCATCGCCGGTGCCGCAGCGAGCAGCGCAGCGAACAACATCGCCCTTCGGCCGGTCATGGCTTCTTCCTCCCGTCGATTTTCTTGCCGCTCGCCGTCGCCCCCTTCAGCATCAACCCGCCGTGAAAGCGGGCGAGCGCCCGGTAGTCGGGGGCATGCGCCAGCATGCCGGCCTGGCGCAGCATGACCAGCCCATGCGTGGCCGCCCACATCGACCAGCCGAACAGCACGGGATCGACGTCGATCACGCCGGCCTGCACGAGCTGCTCGGCCTGCCGCGTGATATAGGTCGCGGCGCGCTGCGCTTGCGCGGCGAGATCGGGATGGTCGCGGTCGATCGGCGCGTCGATGTCGAACATGATGCGATAGTCGTGCGGGTGCTCCAGCGCGAAGCGGTGATAGGCCTCGCCGACCCGCGCGGTGCGACGAACCGGATCGTCGGATGGGCCGGCGGCGGCGGCTTCCAGAACGTCGGCGAACTTGGCAAAGGCCTGAGCGCGCACCGTCGCCAGGATGTCGGCCTTGTCCTTGAAGTAGCGGTACGGCGTCTTGGGGCTGCAGCCCAGCGCTTCGGCGAGCTGGCGCATGGTGACGCCTTCATAGCCGAAGCGCGCGAAGCGCTCGGTCGCCACCCGGCACAGCTCGGCGCGAAAGTCGGCAATGTCCTGATCGGTGAGATAGCGCGGCATGTTTCGGTACACAGTGTGTACGGAAACCATGCCGCGGTCAATCGAGGCGATGGGGCAGCTCTGTGCCTCATCCCCCCTTGCAAGAGCAGGACGCGATCGCACCTCGCAGCGAGGCCGAGTGGAGGGACCTGTCTTGCCGACGCGTCGACAAAAAGGTTCCTCGACTTCGCCGCCCTTCAGGCGGCTCCGCTCGGGATGACGAATCTCACGCCGTCTCGGCGAACAGCTCGCGGCCGATCAGCATGCGGCGGATCTCGCTGGTCCCTGCGCCGATCTCGTAGAGCTTGGCGTCGCGCAGCAGGCGGCCGGTCGGATAGTCGTTGATGTAGCCGTTGCCGCCCAGCAGCTGGATGGCGTCGAGCGCCACCTGCGTCGCCTTCTCGGCGGCGTAGAGGATGGCGCCGGCCGAATCCTTGCGCGTGGTCTGGCCGCGGTCGCACGCCTTGGCCACCGAGTACACATAGGCCTTGCAGGCGTTCATGGTGGTGTACATGTCGGCGAGCTTGCCTTGCACCAGCTGGAACTCGCCGATCGCCTGGCCGAACTGCTTGCGCTCGTGCACGTAGGGCACGACGACGTCCATAGCCGATTGCATGATGCCGAGCGGCCCCGCCGCCAGCACGGCGCGCTCGTAGTCGAGCCCGCTCATCAGCACGTTGACGCCCCGGCCGACCTGGCCCAGCACGTTGTCCTCGGGGATCTCGCAATCCTCGAACACCAGCTCGCCGGTCGACGAGCCGCGCATGCCCATCTTGTCGAGCTTCTGCGCCACCTTGAAGCCTTTGCAGTCGGCCTCGACGATGAAGGTGGTGATGCCGCGCGGGCCGGCGTTGGGATCGGTCTTGGCGTAGACCACGACCAACTGCGCATCCGGGCTGTTGGTGATCCACATCTTGGTGCCGTTCAGCACATAGCGGTCGCCCTTCTTCTCGGCGCGCAGCTTCATGGAGACGACATCGGAGCCGGCACCCGATTCGCTCATGGCCAGGCTGCCGACGTGCTCGCCGGAGATCAGCTTGGGCAAGAAGCGGCGCTTCTGCTCGTCGCTGCCGTTGCGGCGGATCTGGTTGACGCAGAGATTGGAGTGCGCGCCATAGCTCAACCCGACCGCGGCCGAGGCGCGGCTGATCTCCTCGACCGCCACCACGTGCTCGAGATAGCCGAGCCCCGCCCCGCCATACTCCTCCTCGACGGTGATGCCGTGCAGGCCGAGCTCGCCCATCTTAGGCCACAGCTCGCGCGGGAAGCGGTCGGTGCGGTCGATCTCGGCGGCGATCGGCGCCACCTCGTCGGCGGCGAAACGCTGGATTTGCTCGCGCAAGGCATCGGCGGTCTCGCCCAGCCCGAAATCGAAGGGCGCCACGGCATTGGGAATCATGAGTGTGTCTTACCTCTGGTGAGAAAACGTCAGGGATCGGAACCCACCTTGACGTTGATACGGATCAGCTTCCATTCGCCGTCCGAGGGGATGAAGCCGAGATCGAAATAGATGTGCAAGGGCTCGGTCGGGAACGAGCCCTTGACCAGGAGCTTGCCGTCGTCGTCGACCCGCGGCGCAGGATCGTAGGCGGGCTTCATCGCGGCAATGATGTCGAAGTCGATATGCTTGCGGTTGAACTCGCGGAACGTCCGCTGCAGGCGCTCGACCGGGAACTGCTCGCGGAACGGCTTGGCCAGCTTGGCGTGGAAGACGGTGTAGTTGCCGGTGACGTTGGCGTCGTTGAACGACAGCAACGTCGCCTTGACCAGGGCCTCGAGGGCGCGCTCCGACGGCACCTTGTTCTGGGCCTGCGCCGTCGCGGCCGCCAGCAGCAGCACGACCAAGCCCAACAGGCGGACGATCAGCGACATGGCGCATCCTCCCGGCGGGCACGATACCCCGCCGGACAGCCGGCGCGAAGCCGGCAGACGTCACGCCGCGCCGCGCATCGGCGCCGACGAGCCGCGCAACGCCGCCGCAGCGGCCCGTTGCATTTCCTCGCCCAGCCAGCCGGACAGGCGCGGCTCGCCGATGCCGGTTCGGGCGGCGGCGATCCGGGCGAGCGGCGCCGCCCGCAATTGCCGCTTGGTCGTGGCGAAGGCGAGCGGCGGCAGCTCGGCAAGGCGCTCGGCCTGGACGATGGCGCGCGCCAGCAGGGAGGCGGCGGGCACGCGCTCATCGAACAGCCCGAGCGCTTCGCACGCGGCGGCGTCGATCGTCTCGCCGAGCAGGATCAGACGACGCGCGGCGAAAGCCGACAGTTCGTTGCGCGAGACCTCCATCGGGGCGACGGGATAGGCGACCCCGACCTTGACCTCGGCCAAGCTGACCTTCATCGCCAGGTCGGCAGCGACCCGCCAGTCGCCGCACAGCGCCAGGATCAGGCCGCCGGCGATGGCATGGCCGTTGACCGCAGCGACCAGCGGCTTGGGCCAAGCGTAGAGCGTGCCGAAGCAGTCGTTCAGGGCATTGATCAGCCGATGCTGGCCCGACCGATCGAGGCCAGCGGCCATCTTGAGGTCGAGGCCGGCCGAGTAGGCCGTGCCTTCGGCCGCGACCACCACGGCGCGGACCGCCGGGTCGGCGGCGAGCTGCTCGAATTGCCGGGTCAGCGCCTCCAGGAGGTCGGCGTCCATGGCGTTGACCGGCGGCTTGGCGAGGGTGAGGACGGCGATGCCGTCCTTGGCGATGGTGAGCTTGAGGGTCGACATGGCGACACAGTAGGCGCAAACAACTCATAGGAAAAATCGATTGTTTCTCTACTAATTATCGTCATCATCTATGCGGTGAATCTCTCCTTCATCCGCTACTTCCTGGCGGTCGCCGACAGCGGCAGCTTCACCGCGGCGGCCGAGCGCTGCCACGTCACGCAGCCGACGCTGTCGGCCGGCATCGCCCGGCTGGAGGAAGAGGTCGGCACACGGCTGTTCGAGCGCGGCCGGCGCAGCGAACTCTCGGCGGCGGGCCAGCGCCTGCTGCCGCACGCCCGTACCATG
>VGCQ01000047.1 GCA_016870055.1 Alphaproteobacteria bacterium
CTCGGCGAGCATGATCAAGGCAGCCTTGGTCGGGCTGTAGGCGCCGGTCGGAAGCTGCGGCATGACGCCCGACATCGAGGACATCATGACGACGGCGCCCCTCGACTTCTTGAGGTGCGGGTAGGCAGCCTTGGCGAGCAGCCAGTTGGCGCGCAGGTTGACCGCGAACAGCCGATCCCAGGTCTCGACCTCGAGATCGACCAGCTTGGCCGGCGAGGCGATGCCGGCATTGCCGACGACGGCGTCGATGCCGCCCATCGCCTTGGCCGCCGCGGCGATCAGGCGCGCCGGCTCCTTCGGCTTGGCCATGTCGGCTCTGAGCGTTTTCACCTTGCAGCCCCACGCCCGCGCCGTCGCGGCGAGCGTTTCCAATTCGTCGAGATAGGCCACGTCGCACAGCGTCAGCGCCTGGGCGCCGCCGGCTGCGAGCTTGACCGCGATGGCGCGGCCAATGCCCCGACTGGCGCCAGTGATCACGACCCGCATGGCTCCTCCCGTGTTGGCGCCAATGGTTGCACGGCGGGTATGCCGCGGTCGACGCTCGCGGTCAGACCCGACTTTCCTTGCGGAACGGACTGTCACTTCGATCAGTGAGCGCTGTTCGGCGGCACTACGCCCGACTTAGGGTCGATCGGCACCAGCTTGTCGAGACCGACCAGGTTCTCGAACAGCCACGCCGCCTGCAAGAGCGCCGCCTCGCCGCGCGGCTTGCCCACGAGCTGCAGGCCCAATGGCCGGCCGTGCCGGTCGAAGCTACAGGGCACGGCGATCGCCGGGCAGGTCGTGACGGTGATCACCGAGTTCACGGTCGAGCCCGCCATGTAGTTCTCGGGCTTCTTGCCGCCGATCGTCTCGGGGTGGCGCAGGTTGACGTCGAACGCCGCGGTCGGCGAGCCGGGCGTGACGAGAAGATCGTAGGTTTGGAAGAACTCGACCATGCGGCGGAACAAGGCCGCACGCTCGCGTTCGGCCCAGGCGATGGCCGACGGCGACTGCTTCAGGCCGCGCTCGGTGTTCCACACGATGTCGGGCTTGAGCTTGTCGCGATGCTGGGCGAGCTGCAGCTCGCGGTCGACCACGAACTGCTGGCTGCGCAGATTGAGAAAGGCCTCGTCGATGTTGCCGATATCAGGCGACGCTTCTTCGACGATGCAGCCCAGCTCCTCGAAACGCCGCGCCATCTTGCTGCAGATGTCGCGGACCTCGCGGTCGATCGCCATCTTGCCGTCGTAGTCGGCGGTGAAGGCGACCCGCTTGGGCGCCACCGGCCGCGCCACGGCCTCGCTGAACGATCGGGCCGGCGCATCGAAGGTCATGGGATCGTGCGGGCAGAGCCCGGCCATGGTGTCGAGGAACAGCGCCAGGTCGGCGACGCTGCGCGCCATCGGCCCCTGCACCGACAAAGGCGCCCAGAGATTGTTCGAGGTGCCGCGCGTGACGCGGCCGGGCGACGGGCGGAGGCCGACGACCGAGCAGTAGGTGCCGGGCCGGCGCAGCGAGCCGCCATGGTCCGAGCCATGCGCCAGCCAGACCTCGCCGGTCGCCAGCGACACCGCGCCGCCGCCGGTCGAGCCGCCGCAGGTCAGCGAAGTGTTCCAGGGATTGCGCGTACGGCCGAACACCTCGTTGAAGGTGCTGCCGCCGGCGCCGAACTCCGGCGTGTTGGACTTGGCCACCACCACGCCGCCCTTGCGCTCGATGCGCTCGACCAGGGGATGCGACTTGGTGGGCACGTGGTCGGCGAACAGGGGCGAGCCGTAGGTGGTGCGCACGCCCGCCACATCGGTCAGGTCCTTGATCGAGACCGGCAGGCCCGCCAGCCAGCCTGCTTCGCCGGAAGCTTCGCAGGCGCTGCCGGACATGATCTTGCGGGCGTGGTCGCGGGCCCGGTCGAGGCAGAGAGTGGGCAGTGCGTTCACAGCCGGCTCGACCTCGGCGATGCGCTGGGCCGCGGCATCGATCAGCTCGAGCGGCGAGATCGCCTTCTTCTTCAACAGGGACACGGCCTCGACCGCCGACAGACGCCACAGCTCGCCACTCATGCGTCACCTCCGGCGGGCGAGTGTGCCAGGGGCGTGACCAGCCTGTCTCCTATCCAAATCCGGCAAACCTAGTTTGGGTGGCATGAGCATTCTGCATGCATGGCCGATCGCCTAGACTAACCGATCGAGGAAGCGCCATGACCGAACCGCAGACCGGCCCGTTGCGGGGCCTCAAGATCGTCGACATCTCGACCGTCGTCGCCGGCCCGTTTGCCGCCGGCCTTTTGGGCGACTACGGCGCCCAGGTGCTCAAGGTCGAGATGCCGGGGGTCGGCGACACGCTGCGGGCGTTGGCGCCGCACAAGGACGGCGCACCGCTCTGGTGGAAGGTCACCAACCGCAACAAGAAGGGCGTCACCCTCGACCTGCGCCAAGCCGACGGCCGCGCCTTGTTCGGCAAGCTGATCGCCGACGCCGACGTACTGGTCGAGAACTTCAGGCCCGGCACGCTCGACGGCTGGGGACTGACGCGGGACTGGCTGCAAGCGATCAACCCGCGGCTGACCATCCTGCGGCTGACCGGCTTCGGACAGGACGGGCCCTACCGCGACCGGCCGGGCTTCGCGCGCATCTTCGAGGCGATGAGCGGCTTCACCCAGATCTGCGGCGAGGAGGACGGCCGGCCGTTGCATCTCGGGTATCCGATTTCCGATGCCGTCGCCGGGCTGTTCGGCGCCGTCGGCATCTTCGCCGCCCTGCACGACCTCGCACGCAACCCCGCGCGGCGCGGCCAGGAGATCGATTGCTCGGCGACCGAGGCCATGCTGCGCACGCTGGAGTTCCTCGCCATCGAGTACGATCAGCTGGGCGCCGTGCGCGCACCCGCTCGGGCAATCGCAGCCAATATGCCGCGCCGGGCAACGTCTACCGTACGGCCGACGGCAAGTGGGCATCGATCGCCGCCTCGACGCAAAGCATTTTCGTGCGGCTCTGCCGGGCGCTCGACCTCGAAGCGCTGCTCGCCGACCAGCGCTTCGCCACCAATCCTGCCCGCGTCCGGAACAACCGCGCCCTCGACGAGATCGTGGGCGCCGCCATCGGCCGGCTGACGCTGGCCGAGCTGCGCGAGACCTTCGCCCGCAACGAAGTGGGCTTCTCGCCGATCTACGACATCGCCGACGTCTTCGCCGATCCGCAGGTCGTGGCCCGCAACGCGATCGTCAGCGTGCCCGATGCCGAGCTGGGCTCGGTGCGCATGCAAGGCGTCGTGCCGCGCTTCTCGGAGACACCGGGCCGCGTCGTCCAGGCCGGCCCGACGCTCGGCCAGCACAACGAGGAAGTCTACGGCGCACTCGGACTGTCCGCGGCGGAAATCGCGGCGCTCGAGGCGCGCAAGATCATATAGGGAGGGCACCATGCTTCGACGTCGTTTCACGATCCTGTCCCTGACGATGGCCGGCCTGCCGGCCGGCGCCTGGGCGCAGGGTGGCAAGGTTGCCAAGATCGTGGTCGGCTTCCCGGCCGGCCAGGGCATCGACTTGGTATCGCGCATCGTCGCCGAGGCGCTGAAGGACGAGCTGGGCGAGACGGTGATCGTCGAGAACAAGCCGGGCCAGGGCGGCAGCATTGCACTCGGCCAGGTGGCGCGCGCCGCGCCCGACGACTCGACCATCCTGATCTCGGCCATGGCCGCGCTGGTGATCGCCCCGCACCTCTACAAGAACGTGACCTACGACACGCTGAAGAGCTTCGCGCCGGTCGGTCGCGTCGGCGACCTGCCGCTGGTGCTGGTGGTGAACCCGTCACTGCCGGTCAAGACCCTGGCCGAGCTGGTGGCCTACGCCAAGGCCAACCCCGACAAGCTCAGCCACTCCTCGTCGGGCAACAGCACGGTGAGCCATGTCGCCATGGAGGAGCTGAAACGTGCGACGAGCATGAAGATCCTGCACGTGCCCTACCAGGGCAGCGCCGCGGCGATGAACGATCTGATCGCGGGTACCGTTCAGGTGGCGCTCGACACGGTGGCGGTGACGCGGCCGCACATCGAGGCCGGTCGCCTGCGCTTGCTCGCGGTCGGCAGCCTCGAGCGCCTGCCCTTCTTCCCCGGCACACCGACCATCGCCGAGCAGGGCTATCCCGGCTTCGAGGCCAATGCCTGGCTCGGCATGTTGCTGCCCGCCGGCACGCCGCGGGAGACGGTCGATCGACTGTCGGCAGCGCTGCAGAAGATCTTGCGCTCGCCGGCCATCCAGGAAAAGTTCGACAAAGTCGGCACGCTGCCCAAGACCAGCACGCCGGCGGAGTTCGAGAGGTTCCTCGCCGCCGAGTATGCGCGCTGGGGCAAGGCCATTGCCGAGGCTGGCATCAAGGCCGACTGATCGCGGCTCTACAGCAGGAACGCCAGACGAAAGGAAAAGACCGCCGCCACGCCCGAGGTCGGCGCCAGCGCCGGCTGGAAATAGACCTGCACGTCGGGCGTGAGCTGCACGCGGCTGCCGAGCGTCGTGGCCCAGTACAGTTCCAGCATGGTTTCGCTCTGGCGCACGAAGGTCCCGGGGTAGAGACCGAGGTTGGTCTTGTTCCAGGCCAAGCCCAGCCCGATCTGGTCGAGCGGGTTGCGGCCCAGCGGATCGTTCAGCACACCGCCGCCGGCGACCGAGCTTTGGATGTACCAGCTCGAATTCCAAGCTGTGTTGGCACGCAGGAACACCGCATACTTGTCGGTGATCGACTGTGAAGCGCTGAACGACAGGCCATAGCTCGCCAGCGGTTGGGCAGGCACGCTCGGCAAGCTGTAGTACAGCAGGGCGTACTCGCCCTGCCCGAGCTTGGGAAAAGTCGGCGTCCAATCGGCGTAGAGAAACCAGGCGTACTGGCCGCTGCCCAGCGTGTTGAACTGGACGTAGTTGGCCGTGACATTGTTGGCGTCCTGGAAACCGCCGGCGAAGGTCAACTCCTTGATCGGATCGAACTGGACGTAGGCTCCAAGGCTGCCCTGCGAGTAGTTCTGGCTGCCGTTCTGTGTCAGCGAGTAGCCGAGGAAGTTGACCTGCTGGTTGTTGGCATAGGCGTTGCCGTCGAAGTTGGCGATCGGAAATTGCCCGACCGTGATGGCGAGATGATGGTTGGGCAGCTGATGGGTGTAGCTCGCCTGGGTGTAGGTGAGGCTGTTGAAGGGATAGTCGTTGATCGGGCTGTTCAGATTGAGACTGGCCTGCTGGCTCAGCCCGGTCGCGCTGGTCCAGTACCGGGTGGCGATGAAGTAGAAAGAGAACGACCCGGTACCGATCGTGTCGTCCTTGAACGCCTTCCACTGAACCGAGGGCGTGAACAGCCCTTGTGCCACCGTGCTCCCGCCATTCGGCGCACCCCACTGGGTGACAACCGATTCGTCGAAGGCAAAGGTGATTCCGGTCGTATCCTCGATCTGCTTCTTGGCCTTGGAATAGAGGATGCCGGCCTCGGTGAAGGCATAGTCGAGCGACACCGCCTCGCGCCCTTTCGTGTCGCGATTCTTGTCGTGGATCTTGCCGACCTGACTCATGCCGGGCGCGCCCGCCACCGCAGGAGCCGCGGTCTGCGTTGCGGCCAAGTCTGGCCAGACGATCGCGACGATGGCGACCAGAGCAGCTCGCCCGCCGCGGCGAAGAGCGATGTGTCGCGCTATCAGGCCGGTCCCCTTCCTCGCCCGACCTGATTGTCCGTGGCCGCCACCGACAAGCAAGCCGAAAGTGTCGTCGAAAAAACCCGCTGCCCGGCCATGCAATCGACGGTACGGTTGACGCCCTAGGCCGACAGTGCAATGAGGGCACCAACCGCATGGCGAAGCTCAAATCACTCGAAGCGCGGCACTTTCGAATTCCGCTCGACGCACCCGCTTCCGATTCGACGCACGGCGTCATGACCTCGTTCGAGCTGAACACCGTGCGCGTGAGCGATGCCGACGGCCAAGAGGGCGTGGGCTACACCTACACCACGGGTCGCAATGGCGGCGCCATCCATCAAATCCTCGCCAATGAGCTGCCCGACATCGTCATCGGCGCCGAGTGCGATTTGATCGAAGCGATCTGGCAGAAGGTCTGGTGGGCGCTTCACTACGGCGGCCGCGGCGGACCGACCGTGCTGGCGCTATCGGCGCTCGACATGGCGCTGTGGGACCTCAAGGCCAAACGGGCAAGCCTGCCGCTCTACAGGCTGCTGGGCGGCTTCGACGCCAAGGTGCCCTGCTATGCCGGCGGCATCGATCTCGACTTGTCGGTCAAGGACCTTCTGGCGCAGACCGATGCCAACCTGAAGAAGGGATTCCGCGCCATCAAGACCAAGGTCGGCCGCGAACGGCTGCAGGAGGATGTCGAGCGCATCCGCGCCATGCGTCGCCACCTCGGTGACGACTTTCCATTGATGGTCGACGCCAACATGAAATGGTCGGCCGACGAAGCGATCCGCCGCGCCCGTGCGCTGCGCGACTTCGATCTCGTCTGGCTGGAGGAGCCGACCATCCCGGACGACGTCGCGGGACATGTCCGGATCCTGCGCGACGGCGGCTTGCCGATCGCGACGGGCGAGAACTTCCGCACGCTCTGGGAGTTCCAGCAGATGATCTCGGCCGGCGGCGTCACCTACCCCGAGCCCGACGTCACCAATTGCGGCGGCATCACGGTGTTCATGAAGGTCGCGCACCTCGCCGAGGCGTTCAATCTGCCGGTCACGTCGCACGGCGCCCACGACGTCACCGTGCATCTGCTGGCGGCCTGTCCCAATCGCAGTTTCCTCGAGGCGCACGGCTTCGGCATCAACGACTACATCGTCGACCGCCTGCCGATCGTCGACGGCAAGGCGATCGCCTCCGAGCGGCCGGGCCATGGCGTCGCCTTCGACTGGCAACGGCTGGCAAGGCTCACGGTGTAGCGCCCCGCCGCCGGCCGGACCATCAGGGCAAGGCCGCCCGCCGCCGACGCTGCAGCATGTAGAGCGCGCCGAGCAGCATGAGATTGAGCAGGTTGAAGGCGAGCGCCGCCTGGAAGGCCGCGCGATAGGACAAGGTGGCGTCGAAGATGAAGCCGCCCAGCCAGCCGCCCACCGCCATGCCAGCCATGGCGAACAGCATGACCACGCCCAGCCGCCAGCCGGCGATCATCGGGCCGTAGACCTGGCGCAGGATCAGCGCATAGCCCTGGACGATTGCGATGTAGGGAATGCCGTGGATCACCGACAAGAGATAGATGCCGGAGAGTCCTTCGACGAACACGAAGCCGACCAGCGAGGCGATCTGGATCAAGGCACATAGCAGGCTGACCCGCGTCGGCCCGATATGGTCGGCCAGCCGGCCCATGGCGAAGGTCGCGGCGACCGCGGTCAGCAGCACCAGCGACACCGCCTCCGAGCCACGCGCCGCGGAGAAACCCAAATCGCCGCAGAAGGCCACCATATGGACGAAGGGAATCGCCATGGCGACGCAGCAGCAGAAGCCGGCGGCCGACAACAACGTCATCAGCACGGGCGACGGCATGGGCAGCACTGTAAGATCCTCGGCCGCGCGCGGCCCGACCTGGCGGCGGACCGGCGCCGGCCGCACATAGAAAGCGCAGGCGAACAGCAGCACGCCCGCCGTCACGCCGTAGATCACCAGCGCCTGTCGCCAGCCGACATCGGGCAGCAGCCAGCGATAGGCCTGCGGCCAGATGAAGCCTGAGAAGGCCGGCCCCACCGAGACGATCGACACCGCCGTGCTGCGCCGGCGCTCGAACCAGCCCTGGACGTTGTTCATGGCCGGCGTGAAGGTGCCGGCATTGCCGAGCAAGCCCAGCGGCAGGGCATAGCCGACATAGAGCGCCCATTCGCCGCCGCTCGCCGCCAGCCAGCCGCCGGCGAAAATCGAGACCCCGGCGATCAAGAGCGGCACCCGCGGGCTGGTGCGATCGGCCAGCCAGCCCATCATCACGCCGCCCACACCCATGGCGAAGAAACCCAGCAGGTAGGCAAACGAGGGCACCGACCGCAGATCGCCGAACTCGGCGGCGATCTCCTTCAGACCGACCACCGGCAGGTAGATGCTGCCGCCACCCAACGCCACGCAAAACGCCGACACCACCGCCAACCGCCAGGCATAGGGACTGTCGACTCCGGGCGCGCCGGCGGCCGAAGGCTGCGTCGCCGTCACTCGCGCGCCAGCGTCGCGCGCGCTGCCTGCTCGGCATCGAGCGCCTGATCGTCGTCCATGGTCATGGTGACCTTGCGCAGCCGGCCGGTGAACGTGAAAGGCGCCTCGTAGTGCGACACCGGACTCGAGCGGTCGCGGCCGATATCGAGCCCCGACCACGAGATGAACGACACGAAGCCCACGGTGGTCGACATCGCGCCCGCCGGCTCGCCGTCGATCAGCAAGGTGGCGTGGTTGGCATTGTCGCGGAAGCGCATGCGCAGGCCGAGGCGGCGGTTGCCGGCCGGCACCGGACGTTCGGAGACGATCAAATAATGCTCACCGCCGACATTGAGGTCGTAGGTCAGTCGACTGTCCTTGATGTAGAGCGAGTAGCCGCAGGTCATGTCGCCATGGGCGATCAGCACGCCCTCGGTGGTCGGGCCGTCGATCCGCGCGTCGGCCTCGATGGTGTAGCTGCGGCTGCGCACGTCGGGCGCCACGTCGGTCGGCAGATGGCCCATGCCGGCATGGAACACGAATTTCTTGCGGTGACCGTGGAAACGCTTGGCATTCTCGGCGAAGCGCGGCCCGAAGCGATCGTCGAGCGGCAGCACCCTGGACGCCTCGGCCTGACGCCACCATTCGTCGATCATCGCCTTCAGCCGCGCGGGCTCGCGCTCGGCAAGATCGTCGACCTCGTTGAAGTCGCGGTCGAGATGGAACAGCTCCCACTTGTCGTGGTCGAAATTGTTGCCCGGCGGATGGAAGCACACAGCCTTCCAGCCGTCCTGCACCAGCCCGCGATGGCCGAACATCTCGAAGTACTGCGGCTTGGCCTTCGACGGCGCCGCCGGATCGGCCAGGCTCCCGGCAAAGCTCGTGCCCTCCAACGGCATCTGGGCGACGCCGTTCACGGTCGCGGGCGGTGCCACGCCGACGATCTCGAGCAGGGTCGGCGCGACATCGCAGGCATGGCAGAACTGGTGGCGCAGCTCGCCCGTGGCCGCGATCCCCTTGCCCCAGGCCACGACCAGCGGATCGCGGATGCCGCCGCCATGGGTGTTCTGCTTGTAGCGGCGCAACGGCGTGTTGGATGCCATCGCCCAGCCCAGCGGGAAGTTCGAATGCGTGTCGGGACCGCCGATGTCGTCGACGCGGGCGATTTTCTCGTCGAGCAGCTCGCGCCGAAGGTTGTACGGGCCCATGGCATTGACCATGCCGAGCGGCCCGCCCTCCTGGCTGGCGCCGTTGTCGGACAGCACCAGGATCAGCGTGTCGTCGAGCTGGCCCGCTTTCTCCAGGAAGCCGATCAGCCGCGCCAGGTTCTGGTCGGCATGGTCGAGCATGGCGGCGTAGGCCGCCTGCAGGCGCGTGTACAGGCGCCGCTCGGACTCGGAGACCTCGGCCCACGGCCGCACATAGTCGTTGCGCGGCGGCAGGCGGGTGCCTTCGGGCACGACGCCCATCTCGATCTGGCGGGCGAGCCGGCGCTCGCGCTCGCTGTCCCAGCCGTCGGCGAACATCGCATCGTACTTGGCGATCAGATTGAACGGCGCCTGGTGCGGCGCGTGGCAGGCACCGGGCGCGAACCACATCAGCCACGGCGCTTCGGCATTGTCGGCAACATGGTCGGCGAGGTAGCGGATCGCCTGATCGGTCAGATCGGCCGTGAGGTGATAGCCGGTGGCGAAGGTGCCGGGCGGATCGACCGGCGTGTTGTCGCGCACCAGCTCGGGCGCGTACTGGTCGGTCTCGGCATCGAGGAAGCCGTAGAAGCGGTCGAAGCCGCGACCGAGCGGCCAGCCGTCGAACGGGCCGGTGCCGCCGGTCTCGGTAAGCGGCATGACATGCCACTTGCCCAGCATGTAGTTGCGATAGCCGTGCGGGCGCAACATCTCGGCAACCGTGCCGGCCTCGCGCGCGATCTTGCCGCGATAGCCGGGGAAGCCGGAATCGAAATTGGCGAGGCAGCCCACCCCCACCGAGTGGTGGTTGCGGCCGGTCAGCAGCGCGGCCCGCGTCGTCGAGCACATCGCCGTGGTGTGGAAACCGGTATAGCGCAGGCCGCGGCCGGCCAGGGCGTCGATGGTGGGCGTGGCGATCGGCGAGCCGTAGCAGCCGAAATCGGAGAAGCCGACATCGTCGAACAGGATGACCAGGATGTTGGGCGCCCCCTTGGGCCGCTGGGGCGTCGGCGGCCAATAAGGCCGGGAGTCGCCGATCGTCCTGCCGATTTTCGCCGCCATGCGTTTCCTCTTTGCTTTGACCCTCGTCCGATACCACATTCGGCGGTCGACTTGTGAGCCTCGACGGCTCGGGTTAGGGGAAGGACATGGCTCAATTCACGTCCGACGGACTGGCGCTCGCCTACGACGAATTCGGCCGCAGCGACGCGCGCAAGGCGATCGTGCTGGTGCACGGCTTCTCGTCCAACCGCTACGAGAACTGGAAGCGCATGGGCTGGTACGATGCCGTCGCCGGCAAGGGTCTGCGCGGCCTCGCACTCGACTGCCGCGGCCATGGCGAAAGCGCCAAGCCGCACGACGCCGCCCAGTACGATCGCGCCGCCATGGCGCGCGACGTGTTCGCCCTGATGGACCATGCCGGCGTCGAGCGTGCGCATCTGCTCGGCTTCTCGATGGGCGCGCATGTCGCGCTCACCGCCGCGATGGCCGATGACGGGCGCATCGACCATCTGGTGGTGGCGGGCGTCGGCGGGCGCATCTTCGAGCCGCCGCGCGACCCCGATGGCATGGCCAAGGCGATGGCGGCGGCCTCGCCCGACGAGATCGCCGACCCGATGCTCAAAAGCTTCCGGCACTTCGCCGACGAGCAGAAGGAGGACCGCCTGGCGCTGGCCGCCTGCTCGCGCGGGCCGCGCGCGCCGATCACGCGCGAGGCGCTGATGGCGATCCGCCGGCCGACGTTGGTGATCGCCGGCGCCCGCGATCAGCTCGCCGGGCCGCCGCAGGGCCTGGCCGACGCCATCGCCGGCGCCAAGGCCGTCACCATCCCGGGCTGCGATCATTTCTCGATGATCGCGCATGGCCTGTTCAAGGCGTCGACCTTCGACTTCTTCGACGGCTGGCTGGAGTGACGACCATGGCAAGAAGCGCCGCCGGTCCCGTCAAGATTTCCTTCAAGCGCATCCAGGAACGCGCCGCCAAGCGCAAGGGCGGCGACAAGGTCCTCGCCGGCCTGATGCCGAAGCGGCCCAGCAACAAGGCGTTGGCCAAGCTCACCGACGATCGCGTCCTGTCGGAGATGGCCGCCCGCGTCTTTTCGGCGGGTTTCGTGTGGAGCGTGATCGACCAGAAGTGGCCGGGCTTCGAGGAAGCCTTCCTGGGCTTCCATCCCAAGCGCCTGCTGTTCCAGCCCGCCGAATTCTGGGAGAAGCTCGCGTCGGACAAGCGCATCGTGCGCAATCCGCAGAAGATCAAGTCGGTGCGCGACAACGCCAAGTTCGTGAGCGAGATCGCCGCCGAGCACGGCAGCTTCGGCAAGTTCCTGGCCGACTGGCCGGCCGACGATCAGGTGGGTCTGCTGGAAGTGCTGGGCAAGCGCGGCTCGCGGCTGGGCGGCTTCAGCGGCCAGTACCTGCTGCGCTTCCTGGGATGGGACGCTTTCGTGCTGTCGGGCGACGTGCTGCTCTGCCTGCGCGACGCCGGCGTGCCGCTCAGCGCCACCGGCACCTCGAAGAAGGATCTGCGTGCGGCACAAGCGCAGTTCAACGCCTGGGCCAAGGAGAGCCGGCTGCCGATCACTCACATCTCGCGCACCTGCGCGCTGTCGATCGGCGAGAATCACGATGTCGCGCGGCTGAAGGAGATCTGGCAGCAATGACCGACGTTCTGCTGATCAATCCCAACACCACCCCGTCGATCACCGATCTTGTCCTGAAGGCAGCCAAGCGCTTCGCCGCCAAAGATACGCGACTGCGGGCGATCACCGGTGCCTTCGGGCCGCGCTATATCGCCTCGCGAGTCGGCTACGCCATTGCCGGCCACGCCGCGGTCGATGCGCTTGCCAACGACCGCGGCCGCAAGGACGCCGTGGTGCTGGCCTGCTTCGGCGATCCGGGGCTCCTGGCGCTGAAGGAGGTCGCCAAGGTGCCGGTGGTCGGCATGGCCGAGGCGTCGATCCTGCAGGCCTGCACCATGGGCGAGCGCTTTTCCATCGTGACCGGCGGCGAGCGCTGGAGACCGATGCTGGAGGAGTTCGTGGCCGGCCGCGGGCTGGCGGGCCGGCTTGCCTCGATCCGCACCGTGGCGCCGAGCGGCGCCGACATCGCACGCGATCCCAAGAGCGCGATGGCATTGCTCACCAAGGCCTGCTCGGCGTGCGTACGAGAGGACAACGCAGACGTCGTCATCCTGGGCGGCGCCGGCCTCGCGGGCCTTGCCGCCAAGCTCCGATCGGCCGTTGCCGCACCGCTGCTCGACGGCGTTGGTTGTGCCCTTTCGATGGCTGAAGGCCTAGCGCGCCAGAAGCCCATCAAGGCCGCGGCCGGCGCCCTTGCGATGCCGGCGCCGGTCGAAAGCGTCAACCTGTCCAAAGGCCTCGCAAAGCTCATCGGATCGCCTTAGGGTCCGAACCCATGCGTTTGGTCAGTTTTCGCCATGCGGGCGCCGACAAGATCGGCGCCGTCGTCGGTGGCGGCCTTGTCGATCTGTCCAAGAGGACCGCCTCGCACTGGACGAGCTTGCGCGAGGCGATCGCCGCCAAGGCGCTGCCCGACCTGGCTACGGCGGCCAAGGGCGCCAAGGCCGATCTTCGTTTCGACGAGGTCGAGCTGGCGCCCGTCATTCCCGACCCCGACAAGATCCTGTGCGTGGGCTTGAACTATGCCAGCCATGTCGGCGAGGTCGGCCGCCAGCTTCCCACGGTGCCGAGCGTCTTCGCGCGCCTCGACAACACGCTGGTGGCGCATGGCGGCCGCATCGTGCGGCCGCGCGCCTCGATCGACTTCGACTTCGAAGGCGAGCTCGCGGTGGTGATCGGCGAGCGCTGCCGGCACGTGCCGCGAGCCAGCGCCTTGTCGGTCGTGGCGGGCTACACCTGCTTCCTCGACGGCAGCGTGCGCGACTTCCAGAAGCATTCCGTGACGGCCGGCAAGAACTTCCCGGCCACCGGACCGCTCGGGCCCTGGCTGGTGACGGCCGACGTGATCGCCGACCCGCAGCGCCTGGAACTCACCACGCGGTTGAACGGCGCGGTCGTCCAGCACGACACGACCGACCACATGATCTTCGATGTCGCCACCATCATCGAATATCTCTCGACCGTGACCTGTCTGGAGCCGGGCGATGTCATCGCCACCGGCACGCCCGATGGCGTGGGACTCGGCCGCAAGCCGCCGCTGTGGATGAAGGCCGGCGACAAGGTCGAGGTCGAGATCTCCGGCATCGGCACTCTGGGCGTCAATGTCGTCGACGAGTGAGCAGCTGCAGCCGCCCGTCGAGGGTTCCGCCGGCGGTTGGGGGCGCGACGCCAAGGTGATCGCCCTGATCTCGGCGGCGCATTTCACCAGCCACGTCCATCTCATGCTGCTGCCGCCGATCTTCGGGCCGGTGAAAGAGGCGTTCGGCGTCACCTACACCGAGATCGGCGTAGCCATCACGACCTACAACGTCGTCTCGGCGGCGTTGCAGACGCCGGCCGGCTTCCTGGTCGATCGCATCGGGCCACGCGCCATGCTGACCGCCGGCCTGCTGCTCGGCGCCGCGGCGCTGGCCGTCGCCGCTCTGCTGCCGGCTTACGCGATCTTCATCGTCGCCTACGCGCTGCTCGGCCTCGCCAACACCGTCTACCATCCGGCCGACTACTCCATCCTGTCGGCGACGATCACCGACAAGCGCATGGGCAAGGCGTTCTCGATCCACAATTTTGCGGGATTCCTGGGCTCGGGCGTGACGCCGGCGGCGGTGCTGGCGATCGCTGCGGTATGGGGCTGGCAGGGCGCCTTCCTGGCTGCGGCGATGCTCGCCATCTGCTCGGCACTGCTACTGATCGTGGCCGGCGGCATCCTGCCGCGCCCGACGCGGCCGACGCAGGCAGCGGCTCGATCGGCAGCGACCCGATCGGCAGCGAAGCTCGAGCTCGACTTGCTGTTCAGCTCTCCGGTGCTGCGCAACCTGCTGTTCTTCGTCTGCATCGCCATGGCCAACGGCGGCATCCAGACCTACTCGGTCGTGGCGATGGGCGCCCTGCACGATACGCCCGCTTCGATCGCCAACATGGGCCTGTCGGGCTTCTTGCTGTTCAGCGCCGCGGGGGTGCTGCTGGGCGGCATCATCGCCGATCGCACCGCGCACCACGAGTGGGTGGCGGCCACGGGTTTTGCCTTCACCTCGACGATGGCGGTTCTGATGGGCTGGGTCGACATGCCGGCCGCGGTGCTGATCTTCGTGATGTCGCTGGGCGGCCTCCTGAACGGCATCATCCAGCCGTCGCGCGACATGATGGTGCGCGCCGTCACGCCGCCGGGCTCGTTCGGCAAGGTGTTCGGCTTCGTCTCGACCGGCTTCAATCTCGGCGGCATTGTGGCGCCCCTGCTCTATGGCTGGCTGATGGATCGCGGCCAGCCGCAGATGATCTTCGCCATCGTCACCGCCTTCATCCTTCTTGCCTTGGTGACCGCCGTCACCCGCAGCAAACCCCAGACCAAGACATCATGGACTCGTTAGCGACATCATCCCCGAAGTCCGACGCACTCACACTGCGCTACGGTGCGGCGCCACCCGTCGCCGGCCCGTGGAACGACGTGATCGCCGCCCTGCTCGAGCACCGCTCGGTGCGCGCTTACAAGGGCGACGCGCTGCCGGCCGGCACGCTCGAGATGCTGATCGCCGCCGCCTCTTCGGCCGCCACCAGCTCCAACATGCAGTGGTGGTCGGCGATCGCCATCACCGACCCCGTGGTGAAGAAAGAGCTGGCGGCGATCGCCGGCAACCAGAAGCACATCGAGCAGTGCCCGCTGTTCATCGCCTGGGTCGCCGACATGGCGCGCAACCAGCGCATCTCGGACGCGGAGAAGACGGCGTTCGAGGCCATGCCCTGGCTGGAGACCTTCATGGTGGCCTGCATCGACGCGGCGCTGGCGGCGCAGAATGCGGTGGTCGCCGCCGAATCGCTGGGCCTGGGCACGGTCTATATCGGCGCCATGCGCAACGATCCGGCGCGGGTCGCCGAGCTGCTCGGCCTGCCCCAGCAGGCCTTCGTGGTGTTCGGCCTGTGCGTCGGCTATGCCGATCCGACGGTCCGGGCCGAGGTCAAGCCGCGCCTGCCGCAATCCTCGGTGCTGCATCACGGCCGCTACGGCGCGGCGACGGAAGTCGCCGACCGCCTGGCCTACGACCGCGAGCTCGAGAACTTCTCCTCGCGCAACGAGATGCAGACCACGACCTGGACGCAGCGTGTGCTCAACCGCTTGGGTCCGATCAAGGCGATGAACGGCCGCGAGCGCATCCGCGCCGCCCTGGCGCGGTTGGGTTTCGAAATCCGCTGAGCGGACGCTATTCGGCCAAGGCCTTCTCGTAGAACACCGACCACTTGGACTCGGGATAGTCGAGCACCGGCCCGCAGCGGCGGAAGCCCGCGCGCTCGTAGACCGCCCAGGCAGCGGGATGACGATCGCCGGTCTCCAGCACCAGGCGCTTGAACCCTTCCTTCCGGGCCAGCGTCTCGATGCGCTCGACGATCATCGCCCCGATCTTGCGGCCGCGATGCGAGGGGCGGGTGTACATGCGCTTGACCTCGCCGATGCCGCCGGCGTGGCGCCGCAAGGCGCCGCACGCCACGGCGCGGCCGGCGTCGCGGGCGACGAAGACCGTCGTGTCGGGCGCCGCCATGTCCTCGACGGTCATGTGAAAGGCGAACTCGGGCGGGGTCAAAGCGAGCAGTGCGGCATTGAGCTCGGCCACCAGCCCGCACACGTCGTCCTGCAATGGGCTTTCGACGGCAACGGCGATCGTCATCGATGCCGCCCGTCGTGCTCCAGCCAGTCGTGCTCCAGAGCGCGCATGCGATTGATGACCGAGATCATGAAGGCCGTCGACCAGCCGAACAAGAGCAGGCCGTTGGCGCCTTCGATGGCGCCGACCAGCCGCCAGCCCTTGTCGAGCACGACGTCGCCGTAGCCGATGGTCGTGAAGCTGGTGGTCGAAAAGTAAAGCGCCGCCTCGAAGTCGGGCAAGGCGCCGCTCGCATAGTAGACCGCGGCGTAGAGCCAAATCTCGATGGAGTGGATGGCGACCAATCCCAGGACGACGAAGACGATCGCGGCACCCTGGCCGATCGCGCTCTCGTGCGCCCGGAAGCGATGACCGCGGGCGCGCAAGAGCCACATCAGTCCGAGCAACCCGACGAAATGAACGACGACGGTCGACCCCACCATGACAACGGCGAGGACGAGGTTGCCGATCATCCGTGCGGCACCAGCACCTGGCGCACGGTCGCCACGTCCTGCAGGCGATCGAAGCCGGCATTGATCTCGTCGAAGCCGATGCGCTGGCTCATCATGCGATCGACTGGCAGCTTGCCTTGCTGATAGAGCGAAATGAATCGCGGGATGTCGCGTACCGGCACGCAGCTTCCCATATAGCTGCCCTTGATGGTCTTCTCCTCGCTCACCAGGACGCTCTGCTTGAAGGAGAAATCGGCGGCGATGGGCGAGAGGCCGGCCGTCACCGTCGTGCCGCCCCAGCGCGTCACCAGGTAGGCCGTCTCCATCGCCTTGATGGTGCCGGCAAGGTCGAAGGCATAGTCGACGCCGCCGCCGGTCAGGTCGCGCACCTGCTTCACGTGATCAACATCCCTGGCATTGACCGTGTGGGTGGCGCCGAGCTGACGCGCCAAGCCCAGCTTCTCGTCGGAGAGGTCGATGGCGACGATCTGGCTCGCGCCACCCAGCACCGCGCCCATCAGGCCGCTCAGCCCGACACCGCCCAGGCCGACAACGGCTACCGTGCTGCCGGGACGGATCTGCGCGGTGTTGACCACGGCCCCCACGCCGGTGACCACGGCGCAGCCGAACAGCGCCGCCACGTCGAGCGGCAGGGTGCGGTCGATCACCACCACTGAACCGCGGTCGACCACGGCATATTCGGCGTAGCAGGAGACGCCCGACTGGTGGTTCACCGGCTTGCCGTCGAGGTGCAGCCGATGATGGCCCGACAAGAGCTGGCCCGCGGCGCGCGGCGTCACCGAGCGTTCGCAGATGTAGGGGCGGCCCTCCTGGCAGCGCCGGCAGCGGCCACAGCTCACGTTGAAGGTGAAGCAGACATGGTCGCCCGGCTTGACGTCGTGCACGCCCGTGCCGACCTCGACGATCTCGCCGGCACCTTCGTGGCCCAGCACCATCGGTACCGGCCGCGGCCGATCGCCGTTCAGCAGCGACAGGTCGGAGTGGCACAGGCCGGCGCCGCCCACCTTGACCAGCA
>VGCQ01000048.1 GCA_016870055.1 Alphaproteobacteria bacterium
GCACTCGTAGTCGTGCTGCAGGCGCGCGAAATTGCGGATCGCGCCGAGATAGTTGCCGAGATGGAGGTTGCCGGTCGGCTGCACGCCGGAAAGGATGCGGCCTTTCAGGCCGCGGGCGGCATAGGGTGCCAGATGCGTATTGGGCGCCGTCGTCGTGACGTCGGGCATGGGATGTGGACTCCGCTCACTGTTATGGGGCGCGGGGTTTGGACCTCCGCGCGCCCCGCCGGTGGAGGGCGAGGGCGGAGCGGTATGACCGAGGTACGGCCTGGAATCAAGCTACCGTTGACGGCGCCGGCCGGGCCTGTTCCCATCTCCCGGGGCGCATCCTGCAGCATAGCGGGAGCGTCGGGGACGAAAACGGCTTCGACATCGGGATGGGAGGCATCCATGGACGAACGTGGCTTGCGTGGTCTGATCGACCAGGTGAAGGCGGGCGCAATGTCGCGTCGAGCCTTCGTGCGGCGCATGGCGGCGGTAGGCCTTGCCGCACCTCTTGCCAATCAGCTCTTGGCCGTGTCGGGCGTCGCGATGGCCCAGACGCGCCCGACCTACAAGCCGACCAAGCGCGGTGGCGGTGGCTTGTTGAAGGTGCTGTGGTGGCAAGGGCCGACGCTGCTCAATCCGCACTTCGCGGTCGGTACCAAGGACCAGGACGGCAGCCGCCTGTTCTACGAGCCGCTCGCCGGTTGGGACCGTGAGGGCAACCTGCGGCCGATCCTGGCCGAGTCCATTCCGGGCCGCGAGGACGGCACGCTCGCCGCCGATGGCCGGTCGGTGACCTGGCGGCTGAAGAAGGGCGTGATCTGGCACGACGGCAAGCCGTTCACGGCCGACGACGTCGTCTTCACGTGGCAGTACTCCGCCGATCCGGCAACGGCGGCGGTGACCAGCGGCTCCTATCGCGACATCAAGGTCGAGAAGGTCGACCCCTATACGGTCACCGTTCGGTTCAAGCAGCCGATGCCGTTCTGGGCGGACGCTTTCGTCGGCGCCGCCGGCATGGTGCTGCCCCAGCACCTGTTCGCCGACTATATCGGCGCCAAGTCGCGCGAGGCGCCGAACAACCTCAAGCCGGTCGGCACCGGACCGTACATGTTCAAGGAGTTCAAGCCGGGCGACCTCGTCGCTGGCGTGATCAACCCGAACTACCACCAGGCCAACCGGCCGCACTTCGACGCCATCGAGATGAAGGGCGGCGGCGATGCCGTCTCGGCGGCGCGCGCGGTGCTGCAGTCGGGTGAGTTCGATTTTGCCTGGAACCTGCAAGTCGAGGACGAAATCCTGGCGCGCCTGGAAAAGGGCGGCAAGGGCCGTCTCATCTACAGCAAGGGTGGCGGTATCGAGCACATCCAACTCAACAACACCGACCCGTGGACGGAAGTCGACGGCGAACGCTCCAGCCTCAAGACCAAGCACCCGATCTTGAGCGACATGGCGGTCCGTCGCGCGCTGGCCCTCCTGGTCGACAAGGACTCGGTCGAGAAGCACATCTACGGCCGCGCCGGCGTGGCGACAGCCAACTTCATCAACAATCCGGACCGCTTCCGCTCCAAGCGGACGACGTACGAGTTCAATGTCGACAAGGCGGCCGACATCCTCGAGAAAGCCGGCTGGAAGAAGGCTGCCGACGGCGTCCGCGAGAAGGACGGCAAGAAGCTGAAGCTCGTCTACCAGACTTCGATCAATCAGCCGCGACAGAAGAATCAGGCGATCGTGAAGCAGGCCTGTCAGCGGGCGGGCATCGAAGTCGAGCTGAAGTCGGTGACGGCCTCGGTGTTCTTCTCGTCCGATGTCGCCAACCCCGATACCTACACCAAGTTCTATTGCGACCTGCAGATGTACAACAACAACAGCCAGCCCGATCCCGAGATCTTCCTGCGCCAGTTCTGCTCGTGGGAGGTGGCCACCAAGGACAACAAGTGGCAGGGCCGCAACATCACGCGCTGGCAAAACCAGGAATACGACGACACGCACAAGGCAGCGCAAGTCGAGCTCGATCCGGTCAAGCGGGCGGCCATGCTGATCAAGCTGAACGAGCTGGCGATCGACAATGTCGTGGTGATCCCGGTGGTCGCCCGCCTCGGCGTCGCGGCCGCCACCAGCAAGCTCGTGGTCGAGCTTACCGGCTGGGACAACAACACCTGGGACTTGCCGAACTGGTATCGCGAAGCGTGATGAGCCCGTGCTGACCGGGTGACGCTCGCGGCCATAGTAGGCTACAGGTCTTGGCGAGTGTCACCTGAGGCTGTCGGTTCATGTCAGATAATCCGCTGATCGAGTACGCCTTCCCCGAGCTGCGGCAATGGGAGCAAGGCGAGGCGCCCTACGTCCACGTTCGCGACAGCGGCAAGCCCGGACCGACCGTGATGGTGGCGGCGCTGACCCATGGCAACGAGGTCTCGGGCGCCATCGTGGTCGACGCCCTGCTGGCGCGCGGGTTGAAGCCGCGCAACGGCACGCTGATCTTTTCGTTCAACAACATCGAGGCCTATCAGCGCTTCGACCCCAAGAATCCGTTCAAGTCGCGCATGATCGACGAGGATTTCAACCGCACCTGGGGCCGGCTCGACCAGCCGCCGACCACGCTCGAGGCCCGGCGGGCGCAGGCGGTGCGGCCGTTCGTCGAGCGCGCCGACGTGCTGCTCGATCTTCATTCCATGCACGACGACTGCGTGCCGCTGATGCTGTGCGGCCCGCTCGAGCGCGGCGTGGAACTCGCCAAGCGGCTGGGCACGCCGGCCGACATCGTGCGCGACCGCGGTCATGCGGCCGGCATGCGCATGCGCGACTATGGTGGCTTCGGTGATCCCAAGAGCCACAAGACGGCGCTCCTGATCGAGACCGGCCAGCACTGGCGTGCCTCGTCGGTCGCAGTTGCCAAGGATGTGACCCATCGCTTCCTTGCCGAGACCGGCGTGGTCGACGCCGCGGACTTGCCGGCCGACTGGCGGCAACCCGCGCCGGGCAAACAGAAGGTCGTGCAGGTAACGCACGCCGTCGCCACCAAACGCGGAAACTTCACGGCGGCGCGCCGTTTCGAGGGCCAGGAGGTGATCGCCAAGGCGGGCACGCTGCTTGGCCACGACGACGGCGAGCCGGTGACGACGCCCTATGACGATTGCGTGCTGGTCATGCCCGCGGTCAACCGCCCGCTGCGCGCCGGCGTCACGATTGTTCGCCTGGGTCGACTGGTTTGAGTCCGGGCTGGCGGCGCAGAGCCGCGCGCAGCTCAGACGGCCGCACGATCCCGAGCAACGCGCCCAAAGCGGCGTAGACGGCCAGTCCCAGCAGGCAAACCGCCGCCAGGGCTGCGACGCCTTTGAGGTCGGCATGGGCCAGAGCCGGCGTGAGAGCCGTCAAAGCGAGCCAAAGCGTCGCCGCCATGCCGATCGTGGCGACCAGCATGCGCAGCGATCGCGAGCGCAATCGCGCGTCGGCAAGCCAATGGCCGCGCCGGACCAGCACCAGCGCCAGCATCGCCGCGTTCAGCCAACCCGACAGCGACGTGGCGAGTGCGATGCCGACATGGGCGAGGCTGGTGCCGTAGAGAAAGGCGAGGTTCAGGGCGACGTTCACCACGATCGCCACGATCGCGATGTTGAGCGGCGTGCGCGTGTCCTCGCGGGCGAAGAAGCCCGGCGTCAGCGCCTTGATCAGCACGAAGGCGGGCAGGCCGACGGCGAAGGCGGCCAGTGCACCGCCGGCGCGCCAGGTGTCCTCCGGGCTGAAGCGGCCGCGCTCGAACAGCACGCGGACGATGGGGTCGCTGAGCAGCCATAGCGCTGCGGCGGCCGGTAGGCTGAGCAGGAGGCCAAGCTCGACGGCGCGGTTCTGGTTGGCCATGGCCGACTGGAGCTCGCCGGCGCGCAACTGCCGGGCCAGCAGCGGCAGCAACGCCGTGCCGATGGCGATGCCGACCACGCCCAGCGGCAGCTGGGCGATGCGATCGGCGTAGTAGAGGGCGGAAATCGTGCCGACCGGCAGGAGCGAGGCCCACACCAGGTCGAGCATGGTGCTGATCTGCTGCACGCCGCCGCCGATCGCGACCGGCGTTGCGAGCCTGACCAGGCGCGCCACGCGCTCGGTCCAGCGCGGTCGCACCAGCGGCAGGCGCACCTCGGCACGGGCGCAGGCAAGCAGCAGCCAGAGCCACTGCAGGATGCCTGCCACGGCGACGCCGATCGACGCGGCGTAGCCGGCATTGGACAACATCGGCGAGAGACCGAGGACCGCGCCGATCAGCGCCAGGTTGAGCAGGATCGGCGTGGCCGCGACATGGGCGAAGCGATCGAGGCTGTTCAACACGCCGCCATAGAGCGCGGCCAGGGAGATGAACAAAAGATAAGGAAACGCGATGCGGCTGAACTCGACCGCCAGGGCGAAAGTCGGCTGATCGTCGCGCATGCCGGGCGCCAGCAACGCCAGCAGCCAAGGCATGGCGAGCATCAGCAGGACGGAGAACGGCAGCAGAACCAGCAGCAGCGCGGCCTGAGCCTGGCGAGCGAAGGTGATCGCCTCGGCGTAGCCGCGATCCTGCAGTTCGCGCGCGAACAACGGCACGAAGGCCGCCGAGAAGGCGCCTTCAGCGAACAGGCGGCGGAAGAAGTTCGGCAGCTTGAAGGCGACGAAGAAGGCGTCGGCCACAGCGCCCGAGCCCAGAACGGCCGACAGCACGATGTCGCGAACGAAACCGACGATGCGGCTCAGCAACGTGAAGCTGCCGACTGTGGCGACCGCGCGGCCGAGGGTCATGCGGCCCGCGCTCCATCGACTGCCATATTCCTGTCATCGTCCGGTGCCATAGTCTCTCCCGGTGGCGGCCGGCGACGTAGTGGCCGGTATAAACCGCTACCATAGCCGGCCCTTTTGGGGGCCGGTTTTTTATTGGCGGGCGGCCAATTTCAACAGCGTCTCGCGATCCTGGGCGACGAGCTTCTTGTAGTCGCCGACGATCTTCTCGAGCTCTTGCGCCGGCAGCACGTCCTCCAGGTCGGTGAAGCCGTGCGGAGCGCGCTGCTCGACGATGTCGAGCATGATGTCGATGCCCTGGCGGCGATTGCTCTCGACGATGCGGGCGGTCGGCGGCAAACGGCGCTGCTCGTAGCGCTGCAGGCTCGCCTCGGGATCGCTGCCTGCCGCCAGCTCCTGGGCCAGCGCCTCGCCGTCGAGGATCGCCTGCGAGGCGCCGTTGGAGCCGATGGGATACATCGGATGGGCGGCGTCGCCCAGCAAGGTGATGCGGCCATGCGACCAGCGCGGCAGCGGGTCGCGATCGACCATGGGGAACTCCAGGACGGTGTGGGCTGCGCGGATGACGGCCGGCACGTCGAGCCAATCGAACTTCCAGTCGGCGAAGCGCGGCAGGAAGTCGGCGAGCTTGCCCGGCCGGTTCCAGTCCTCGCGCGACGACAGCGGCCGGTCGTCCATGTGCAGGTCGCAGATCCAGTTGATCAGCGCCTCGCCCTTGTCGGCATGGGCACGGCTGATCGGATAGCAGACGAATTTCTGCGCCCGGTGGCCGGCCTGCACCATGGTGGCGCCGCCGAGGAACGGCTTGCCGACCGTGACGCCGCGCCACATCAGAACGCCCTGCCACTTGGGCGATCCCTCGTCGGGATGGAAATGTGCCCGCACGGCAGAGTGGATGCCGTCGGCGCCGACCAGGATGTCAGCCTGCACCAGTTCGATGATTTGCCCATCGCGATCGGCAAAACGTGCGGTCACCTTGTCGCCGTTTTGCGCGAAGCCCGCGATGCGCCGTCCATATTTGATGCGGCCGGCGCCCAGCATGTTGTTGGCGGCCTGCAGCAGGATCATCTGCAGCTCGCCGCGATGGATCGAAAATTGTGGCCACGGCAGGCCGGCATGGCGACCGCGCGGATCGGCCCAGATCGTCTGGCCATGGCGATTGGCATAGCGCAGCTCACGCGTCTCGATGGCCGTTGCGGCCAGCGCCGGCTCGAGGCCGAGACCCGACAGGATGCGTACGGCGCCCGCCTGGACATTGATGCCGACGCCGAGCGGCCGAATCTTCTCCACCGCCTCGAACACTTCCACGTCGAAGCCGGCGCGATGCAGGCACATCGCGGCAGTGAGGCCACCGATGCCGGCGCCGGCGATGACGATCTTCATCGGCCACTCACCGATCGCGGCTCAACCCGCGAGCACGCAAGGCAGCCTCGTAGCCCGCCCAGCGTTCGGCATGGCTGTCGCCCAACTCGCGCAGGTACGCCCAGCTGTAGATGCCGCTGTCATGACGGTCGTCGAACAGGATGCGGATGGCGTAGTGGCCGACCGGCTCGATCGCGGTGATCTTCACATGGCGGCGGCCGGCCACGATCTGCTTCTGGCTGGGGCCATGGCCCTGCACCTCGGCAGACGGACTCTCGACCCGCAGGTACTCGGCCGACAGCGAGTGGCTGATGCCGTCGGAGAACTCGACTTCCAGCCGGCCTTCTTCCTTGAAGAGGCGCAACTCGGTCGGCCACGGTGCCGTCGTCTCGTAGCTGCCTTCGTCGGGCACGGCCTTGGGAAATTTCGGCTCGTCGGCTGCAGTCACGAGCCATCCCTGAGCGGGCGCGCCTCGCTCACCAGCATGATCGGGATGCCGTCGCGGATCGGATAGGCGAGGCCGGCCTTGCGGCTGATCAGTTCGCCTGCCGCGGCATCGTACTCGAGCGGCCCGTGCGTGGCCGGACAGACCAGGATTTCCAGGAGCTTGGGGTCGACGCCGGCGCGGCGCGGTGCGGGCTCGTCCGATGACGGAGTCATGATCGATTTATAGCATGCTGCTGGCAAACCGGCGACGAGTCGCGGCGTCAATTCGCCCGCTTGGGCGGCGTCTCGGTCGATGGGCCATAGGCGTTCATTTCCAGGAATGCGACCAGCAGCTTGGCCCGGGCCGACGAGTCGGCGGCCTCGAGCAGAGCCTGCTTCTCGGCTGGGCCGAACGGCAGGACCATCGACAGCGAGGTCACGAGATTGGCATCGGCCGCCTGCTTCACGGCATCCCAGTCGGTCGACAGGTTGCGGGCGCGGAAGAAGGCGGCCAGCGCCGCCATCAGCCGCTCACGGTCGAGCGTGATCTGCTCCTCGGCATGGTCGAGGTCGGCACGATAGGGCGAGAACAGCGAGGAGACGCGACGGTAGCCGCCGTGGGCAGGTTCCAGCTCGCGCACGACCTCGAAGCGACAGACGCCCGACAGCGCCAACAGCAGCCGGCCATCCTCGGTCTCGTTGAAACTCACGATGCGGCCGGCGCAACCGATACGATGCACCTTGGGCGGGCCGTCACCGCTCGGCAAGCCATCGCCGGCATAGCCGCCCGGCTGCATCGGCTGCACCATGCCGATCATGCGATGGCCGGCCAGGGCGTCGAAGATCATCGCGAGATAGCGCGGCTCGAAGATGTTGAGCGGCAGCTTGCCGCCGGGCAACAGCAGCACGCCCGACAGTGGAAAGATCGGCAGCGTCTCGGGAAGCTGCTCGAAGCTCGGCTCGAAAGGATTGCGGCCGGGCACGCGCTCGGACATGCCCGCCGGGCCCTCAGGAAAACAGGATGGTCGATAGCCGCTTGCGGCCATCGACGGCGAGCGGATCGGTGAAGCCCAGCGCTTCGAAGAGCTTCAAGAGCTGCTGGCGGGCTGCCTCCTCGTTCCACTTGCGATCGAGCTTGATCATGGCGAGCAGCTCGTCGATCGCCTCCTTGCGCTGGTCGGCCGCCCAATAGGCCATGGCGAGGTCGAGCCGCGCCTGCATGTCCTTGGGATTGGCCGCCGCCTTGGCCTTGAGGTCGTCGATCGGGCCCGCCTCCTTGGCCTTCTCGGCCAATTCGATCGAGGCCAGCACGGCCACGACCTCGGCATTGGTCTTGTCCTTGGCCTCGACCTGACCGAGTAGTTCCTTGGCCTGCTCGAGGTCGCCGGTCTGCATGTGGTAGCGCGCCAGGCCAGCCAGCGCGGTGACGTGCTTGGGTTCGGCGCCCAGGATCTCGCTGTAGATGCGCGCGGCGAGATCATGATCGTTCTGCGCCACCGCCGCCTTGGCATGCTCCAGAAGCTCGGCGATCTCGTTGCCGGCAGCCTCTCCCGGCGCGCCGCCGGTCGCCTGCACCAGGCGATCGATGAACTGCTTGACCTGGCTTTCGGGCACGGCGCCCATGAAGCCGTCGACCGGCCGGCCGCCGAAGAAGGCGTAGACCGCCGGGATCGACTGGATGCGCAGCTGCTGGGCGAGCATCTGGTTCTGGTCGATGTTGATCTTGACCAGCTTGACCGCGCCGTTGGCCGCCTTGACCACCTTCTCGATGATCGGCTGCAGTTGCTTGCACGGCCCGCACCACGGCGCCCAGAAGTCGACGATCACCGGCACGGTGCGCGAGGCTTCGAGCACGTCCTTGGCGAACTTGGTCTGATCACTGTCCTTGATGAGATCGGCGGGCGCAGCCTGCGGCGCGGCACCCTTCAGCAACGGTTCCATGGGTCCTCGAACGGGGGATTTCGTGTCGCCCGCAATGTGGCCCCCACCTCTCGCAGACGCAAGAGGCCCCCTCGCACGCCTCCACTTGGTGGCGAAGGACAAACGGTCAGCGGTCGTCGACTTTTACAGCGATGCGATGGACATCGGTTGGGCTGAAAACGGGGACCGAGCAGGCGCCGTTGGCGCAGGCGAAGGCGGCGGCTTCGGGCAGTTCCGGATACTCGACATCGGCCGCCGGCAGTGGGCCCTCGCGGCGGTCGAGCCATTCGATGCGGAAGTAGCGCGTGGGGTAGGTGCGGGCGGCCTCATAGAGGGCACGCGCCGCCGGGTCGTCCTTGGCGCCGACGATGGTGACATGGGCGGGTTCGCGGCCGAGCTCGCGGTCGGCCAGCAAGGCGCCGGGCAGGATGAGATCGTCCTCGGCGAGCGAGATCAGGTAACGCTTGCCGTGCTCGGCGGCTTCCCGGAAAGCCGGCCGCGCGGCCTGGCGCGCCAGCAGGTTGAGCAGTCGGACGGCCGCCACGTTCTCGTCGACCTGCCTGACCGGCTTGGCCAGCACGCCCCTCGCGCCGGGCTCAGGCTGACGAACCATGAAGCCGCCGGCAGGATCGCGGTGATCGCGCACGATCACCTCGCCCCATTCGATCGCCAGCGCCAGGTAGCGCCGTTCGGCGGTGCTGCGGTAGAGGGCCAATGCCGCCTCGGCCATGGCCAGCGTGTCGCCAAGGTGGGTGTCGTCGTCGCTGGCGCGACCATGGCCGAGGCCGCCGGTTGGCGCGCGCCGGTTGACCAGGACCCAGTCGAAGGCGCGGACGGCGGCGTCGATCAGCATTTGATCACCGGTCACGTCGAAGAGCGCCGCCAGGCTCGCGATCGCCCAGCCGTTCTCGCGGGCGTAGCGGTTGCGGTCGATCGGCGGCTGCGGGCCGGCGCGGCGCGCAGCGTCGTCCCTGGCATAGAAGGCGTCGCCGTGCACGGCGCCGGCGTCGGCGTCCTGGCTGGTATAGAAGGCGCCATCGGGCGCTCGCATGAAATCCATCAGCCAGCGGGCGACATCGCGCGCCGCTGCGAGATCGGCCGGGTCACCGTCGATCTGGTAGGCCAGCAAGTAGGCCCGCATGGCGTCGCTGGATGTTCAACAGCTTCTCGTAGTGCGGGCCCGACCAGTCGAGCTTGTCGGAGTACTGGTACATGCCGCCCCACACCGGATCGATCAGGCGGCGGGCGCCGGCCAGCGTGCGCGCGGCCATGGCGCGCCACGACGCCGGCTCGGCGTTGCGCTGCAGGGCGCGACCACGCTCCAACAGCCACTCCAGCGTGTCGCCATGAACGAAGCGATGGGTGTCGCCGAAGCCGCCATGGGCGGTGTCGTAGCTTTGCTTCAGCAGGGCCTCGGTGCGCGCACGGCGTGGGTCCGAGAGGGCAACGGCGTTCGGATCGACCGCGACGCCCAGCGTGTAGCTCGGCAGGGCCGACGGATCGTCGATCACCGCGGTCAGCAGCTTGGCGAACAGATCGGGCGGGATGTAGCCACGGCGCTTGAAGATTTCGTTGCCGTCCTTGTCGAGCATGATGGTCGCCGGCCAGCCCCAGTTCTCGTAGCGATAGGAAAGGGCGGGATCGGCGTCCTGGTCGACGCGTACGGCGATGAACTTCTCGGCGATGCGCTGCTGGATGGCGGGATCGCGATAGGTGGTGCGCTCCATGACGTGGCACCAATGGCACCACACCGCCGCCATGTGCAGCAGGATGTACTTGTCTTCGCGGGCTGCCCGGTCGAACAGGGCGGGGTCCCACTTCTGCCAGGACAGCGATGGGGCATCGGCGTGGGCCGCACCGGCGACCAGCAGCAGGAAAACAGTGAGGAGACGGCGCATGCTTCCTCTACGCCCCGTCGTCAGCCGCGGATTTGATGCCTCATCAATTCGTTACCGAGGCGACCAGCGAGGAAAAGGCCGCACATGCGATAGTCGCTGATCAGCGACCAGAACGGCGCCTGAAAGGTCGCCGGCTTGTTCTTTTCGATGAAGAAATGGCCGATCCAGGCCGGGCCGTAGCCCAGGAACGGCACGGCAAGCAGCCACCACCAGCTTTGGCTGGCGATGACCCATACCAGCAGAACGGTCGAGGCGATGGTGCCGATATAGTGGACGGCGCGGGTCGCGGGCTTGGCGTGCTCGCGCAAATAGAACGGCCAGAACTCGGCATAGGTGCGATGGGCGGCCATAACGCCATCATACGACGAACCGGGCTCGTCGCCTATGTGCCCATCAGGCTTTCGACGCCGGTCCGAGCAGGTCCCATTTGTTGCCGGCGATGTCGAGGAAGATGGCGACCTGGCCATAGGCCTCGGTGCGCGGCGGCCCGACGAAGGTGACGCCCGCCGCGACCAGACGCTGGTAGGTCGCTTCGAAGTCATCGACCCGAAAGAAAAATCCAACGCGGCCGGCGAACTGGTTGCCGACAATGCGCTCCTGGTCCGGCCCGTCCGCCCGGGCGATCAGGATACCGGTTGCAGCACCCGGCGGGCGCACGACGACCCAACGCTTGGGCCGCCCGTCATTGGTAAGTGACGGGACATCCTCGACCAGCTCGAAGCCCAGGTGGTGGACGAAGAAATCTATGGCCGGGTCGTACTCCCTGACGACGAGGGCGACGAGGCTGAGATGAGACATGCCGAGAATTCCCCTGTCCCGAAACATTGTGCGTTCGGCTGGAATCAGCTGAACGCGCAATGTCTGTGAAACGGTTGTCGAAACCTGCGCGTCGACGTTCAGTCGGAACCGCAAGCGGTTCCGATCAAGCGCAAACCGCTCCAGCTAGTGCCGACTTGCGTAGCCGTCCAGCCCAAGCGGCTCTTCCATGCCCAGCCCGCTTTGCGGTCTGAAAAAAGTTCCCGTACCTCCGGCGCGCGGGATGTGGCAGGCTGTGGGCGAACTGTGCGGGGACCAAGGGCGCGCAGCGATGCATGTCTATCGCCGAACCGCGACCGATGACGGCGACGAACTTGGGCGCGCCATTCCCGGCGCCAATTTCCATTGCCTGGCCGACGCCGGAAGTTCGTTCGGCGGCCGCTACTGGCACCTCCATCTCGACTGGGTGGTGCTGAGCCGCCTCGAAGTCGATCAGGCAAGCGTCGTCACCACCGACGAACGGGTCCCTAGTTTCAGCGTGTGGCACGTCATGAGTGCTCGGTGCGCGGCAAATGGCCGGGATGTCGGCAGAAACGAGCTGGTCGAGGTGCGCCCGGGCGAGGGCGGTACCATGCGCAGCGCCGAGGTCGCGCAGGTAACGACCTTCGGCTTGCTTTCGTCGCTGTTCACCGAGGCGCCGGAACTCGAGCTCCCGTTCGGCCCGTCCTCTTCGCAGCGCAGCGGCCGCTGGCGCATGATGTCGGAAGCGCCGCGGCAACGCTTCGAGGCCGTCACCCAGGCGATGTGGCGGCAGCTCGAGGAGCAGGCGCACCTGCTCGATTCGCCGGCCAATCGCGTCGCCCTGCGCAATGCCTTGTTCGAGGCCATCGCGCCGCTGGGCGAGGCGGGCACGTTCCGACCCGACCGCGCCTCGGCCGGCCGGCACAGCAGGATCGTCATGAGGCTCGAGCGCGCCATCGAGGACGCGGGCGACCGGCCGCTCGACATGGTGGACCTTTGCCGACAGGTGGGAACGTCGCGACGTTCGCTGGAGGCGATCGTGCGGCAGCGCACCGGCAGGTCGCCCTGGGAATATATGCGCTGGCGCCGGCTGCGGCGCGCAAGGGCCATGCTGCGCCGGCCAGCCGACGACACGACCGTGACCGATGTAGCCTTCGCGCTCGGCTTCTGGCACCTCAGCCGGTTCGCCGCAGCCTATGCGTCGATCTTCGGGGAACGGCCGAGCGCCACGCTGGCGCGGGCCAACCGCTTGAGCATGCACTGACTTTTTCTGCGCAAACTGGATAGCGACCGCAGCTGCCTTCGCCGTAACCATTCGTCGTCCCGGACATGGCGGGGTGGATACGGTGCGTTGGGTGTCGACGGCATTGCGGGCGGGTCTGATCGCGGCTCTGGTTGGGTGCATGACCACGGCCGCGGGCGTGCAGTGGGCGACGGCGCAAGGCACCGAGGCAGCGCAGACCGTTCGCAGCACCCCTACGACCGATGATCCGGACGCCTGGCGCTTCCAGTCGGCGCTCTACGGCTGGGCGATCGGCGTGTCGGGCAACCTGACGGCACGCGGCCAGACCGTCGACGTCAATGCCAACTTTCTCCAGGTAGTCGACAAAAGCGACTCGATCGCCGCCTTCATGGGCTACTTTGAGGCCGACAAGGGCAAGGTCGGCTTCTACACCGACATCGTCTGGACCAAGCTCGGCTTCGACAAGTCGCTGGTGTCCTATCGCAATCCCGTGCCGGGTGTGCAGGTCAGCGCCACCACGAACACGGCCCTCACCACGACCATGACCATCATCGAAGCCGGCGGCCTCTACGAGGTGGCACGCTGGCAGAATGCCCCTGGTTCTTTCACCGCGATCGATGCCGTGCTGGGGTTCCGGTACTGGAACAACACTGCCGACCTCAACCTCAACGTTGTCGGGGCGGTGGACGTGGCAAGTCTCGGCATCGACCGCGGTCGCGCCTTTTCGATCGCCCGCAACGGCGGACTCGACTGGGTCGATCCAGTGCTGGGCCTCAGGCTGCGCCACCAGTTCACGCCCAGCCAGCATTTGATGATACGCGGCGATGTCGGCGGCTTCGGCCTCGCCAGCCAGTTCGCCTGGCAGGCAGTCGCCGTCTACAACTACTCGTGGCAGTTCAGCGGTTATGGGCTCGGCGGCCTGATCGGCTATCGCGCGCTTGGCGTCAGTTACGTCAGCGGAACAGGCATCAACACCAACGGCGTCGACTTGGTGCTCCATGGCCCGCTCATCGGCTTCAGCATCAAGTTCTGAAGGAGGCGACATGCCAGGCCCCATCACAGTCTTCAGCGCGCGCAAGATCATCACCATGGACACCGCTGTCGAGGAGGCGACGCACGTCGCCGTGCGCAACGGCATCATCATCGAGGTCGGTGACCTCGACGACTGCGCCGCCTGGGGGCCCTACACGCTCGACGATCGCTTCGGCGGCAGCGTGCTGATTCCCGGCATGATCGAAAGCCACGCCCATCTTCTCGACGGCCTGTTGTGGGCCAAGGCCGAGTATGTCGGGCCGGTCGATCGCTACGACCCGTCGGGAAGGCGGCGTAAAGGCATCAATGACATGGCGAGCCTGGTGAAGCGTCTCAAGACGCTCGAGGTGACCATGAAGGATCCGGCGCAGCCGCTGATCGGCTGGGGCGTCGATCCCTCGCTCAACGATCCGATCGCACCGATCACGCGCCACGAACTCGACCAGATCTCATCGACGCGGCCGATCTTCCTCCTGCATAAAAGCTGCCACATTGCCTACGTCAACTCGGCCACGCTGACGCTCGCCAACTATGCCGCCATCAAGGTGCCGGGCGTGACGCGCGATTCGTCGGGGGAGCCGACCGGCGAGTTGCAGGAGATGGCGGCGATGATGGCCGCCATCAAAGCGGTGGCGGCGGACATGATCGGCGGCTCGACCGATGCGGCCCAGTTCTACAACTTCGCCAAGGTCGCACAGGCGCGCGGCGCCACCACGATCGTCGACGGTGGCGGCAGCACGTACTTCGATCCGGCCTTCCTGAAGGCCGCGCTGGCCGCCACCGGCGACCCGGCCTCTCCTGCCCGCATCGTCGCTCATCACAACGGCATCACCGTGCCCACGGCGGACCAGATGATCGGCTTCGCCGCCTCGCTCGAAGGCAAGGGCAACGACAAGCTCATCTTCCAGGGGATCAAGATTATTCTCGACGGTTCGAACCAGGGTTTCACGGCGCGCCTGAGGCCGCCCGGCTATCTTGCCAGCGGCGCCAACGGCTTGTGGAACACCGGACCGGAGGAGCTGAAGACGCTCGTCCCGGCGCTGCACGATGCCGGCCTGCAGATCGTCGCCCACTGCAACGCAGACCAAGCGGCGGAACTCTTCATAGAGGCCGTGGCAGCGGCGCAGGCGAAAAACCCGCGCTTCGATCACCGCCACTTCATCGTGCATGGCCAGCTCCTCGACGAGTCGCAGATGCGCCGCATGGCGGCGCTCGGCATCCACGTCACCATGTTCTCCAACCACCTCTACTACTGGGGCGAGTTCCATCGTGCCCATACGTTCGGCGCCTTTCGTGCTGGCGCCATGAATCCCGCGGCGACGGCCCTACGGCTTGGATTGGTCGTAGCCGCGCACAGCGACACGCCGGTGTCGCCGGTCGACCCGCTGCTCACCCTGTGGTGCGCCGCCAACCGGGTGACCGCCGCCGGTCGAGTGCTCGGCCCACGCGAGCGGGTGAGTGCCTACGACGCGCTCAGGATGATGACGTTCAATGCTGCGTACCTTCTCCACCGCGACCACGAAATCGGCAGCATCCGGGTCGGCAAGCGTGCCGACTTTGCGGTGCTGGCCGAGGATCCGTTGGCGATCGATCCCATGGGGCTGCGCGACATCGAGGTGCGGGGCACGATCGTCGGCGGCCGAGTGTGCGGCGCGGGAGCCTGAGGTCCATGGATCGTCTGCCTGTCACGGTGCTCGGCGGCTATCTTGGTGCCGGCAAGACGACTTTGCTCAACCGTCTGTTGGCCGAGGCGCGGGGCGTACGCCTGGCTGTGCTGGTCAACGACTTCGGCGAGGTCAACATCGACGCCGCGCTGATCGCCAACCGGGATGGCGAGACGATCAGCCTGACCAATGGCTGCGTCTGCTGCTCGATCGGCGACAACCTCGGCATGACTCTCCACGATCTGGCCGAGCGGCCGGACAGGCCGGACCACATCGTCGTCGAGGCCAGCGGCGTCGCCGATCCTGCGCGCATCGCAGGCTACGCCGGCTGCCATCCCAGGCTTGCCCTCGACGGCATCGTGGTGATAGCCGACGCGGAAACCGTGCAGCGACGGGCCCATGACAAGTACGTCGGCGATGTCGTCCGCCAGCAGCTCGTCTCCGCCGACCTCATCGTGCTCAGCCACACCGATCTCCTCGACGACGCGGCCGCGCTGGCCGTGCGACGATGGATCGAGGCCGAGACGTCGGGCACGCGCGTGCTGGACGGCCAGGCAGTTGGCCGCTTCGCCCAGCTCCTGCTGGTCGGCAGCGCGCCGTCTGTCGTGCCGCCGCCGGCGGACGGGCACGCCGCGCTGTTCGCCATGTGGCGGTTTGCCAGTGCGCGGCCGCTCGATGGCAACGTCTTGCGGCGGGCGCTGGCGGCGCTGCCGCCGACCGTGCTGCGAGCGAAGGGCATTGTTCGGCTGGCGGAGGCAGGGAGCCGACAGTTCGTGCTGCAGGCGGTCGGCCGCCGCTGGTCGCTCGAACCCGCCGGGATGGTTGACAGTGCGGCCCTCGCCAGGTCCAGCGAGATCGTCGTCATTGGGCTCGCAGGCCAGCTCGACACCGAGCATCTCCACGACCTGTTTGCGCCGGCTCTGCCGGTCGGCATGGAGCTCGCTGTTGCTGACCTTTTGGTTCGACGGGATCACGCATGACATCGACGGCACCACGGACAAGTGCTGCAGCGCTGCTCGCTCTGGTCGGCGCTTCGCTGCCGATGAATCTCGATCCGGCGGTTCACAACGTTGCCGTCGTCGCCGCCGGCAACGCCCTGCACATGAACGGTGCCGAGCGCTCGCTAGCGGCCAGCCTCGGCACGCTCTGCATCGCCGCCAGCATCCTCGCGACTGGCAGCCTGGGCGACCGGCTGGGCCGTCGGAAGATCATGCTGGCTGGCCTGGTCGTAACCCTGGCCGGCGGCGCCGTCACGGCGCTGGCACAGAATTCGTTCATGTTTTTCGTCGGGCGCTCGTTGTCCGGGGTCGGCTTCGCGGCATCATTCGGGCTTTCCTTCGCGCTGCTGCGATCAATCGCGCCGCAGCCGGACGCGCTGGCAACAACGGTCGCACGTTGGCTCGCCCTTCAGACCCTCGGGATCGTCGCGTTGAGCGTCTTGGGCGGCTACCTTGCAAGCGTGATCGGGCGTGCGGCCTACCTGCTCGGCCCAGGCGTCGGCGTAGTGGCGTTGCTCGGGTGTTTGAAGTCGGTGCCGGAAGCCCGTGATCCTGCGGCCGGACACTTTGACGGCGTCGGCCTGATCCTGGTGGCGCTCGGCCTCGTCGGCAGCCTCTACGCGGTGAGCAACGCGGCGTCCGCGGGCTGGGGCAGCGTCCGCGTGCTTGCCCCTCTGGCCGGCGGCATGATCCTGCTTGTCGGGTTCGCCCTATGGGAGTGGCACCTCGACCGGCCAGCCTTCCCCATCCGCTGCTTCGCCGATCCCGAGCTGCTGGTCGGCGCGCTCGCCGGCATCGCCTTCAACATCGGCAACGCCGTGGTGGCAATCCAGCTTTCGCTGCTGTGGCAGTATGTCTATCGCTTCACGCCCTTCGATGTCAGCCTAGGACAACTGCCCTTCATTGTTGCCTGCATCGCGGCCGCAAGCTGGGCAGGAGGCCTTGTCGCGCGCGGCGTGTCGATGCGGCTGCTGGTGCCGGGCGGCCTGTTCGCCATGGCGGCCTCACTCGCAGCCATGGCGCTGGCCCAGCCGTACACACCTTACTCCCTGTTCGTCGTGCCGCTGCTCGTCGCCGGCGCCGGCTTGATGCTGGCGCAGACGCCGGCGGCCAATGTATTCGTGGCCAAGCCGTACACACCTTACTCCCTGTTCGTCGTGCCGCTGCTCGTCGCCGGCGCCGGCTTGATGCTGGCGCAGACGCCGGCGGCCAATGTATTCGTGGCCAAGCCGCCGCCGGAGCTGGTCGGCGCCATCGGCTCGTCGCGCACCGCGTTCGTCCAGCTCGGATTCGCTCTCGGTCTTGCCGTCAGCTCGTCGCTGCTCTACGGCATGTTCTCTCCGCTGCTTCAGCAGCGCTTGCACGAGGCCGGTGCGACGCCCGCCGAGCAGGCTCAGGCGATCGG